>CAOJHI010000047.1 GCA_948436005.1 uncultured Lachnospiraceae bacterium | reverse complement strand
CCTTGAAATGACGGAGTCAGAGTCCGTTGCCTTACCGTTTGGCGATAGCCCTTTGTTCAACGCAAGAAGAATTATAACTCATGTTTTTGAATAATGCAAGTATTTTTTTTATTTTTTTTAAATTTTTTCTTTTTTTCTTCCATACCGCGAAAAATGTGATATAGTCATAAAAAACAGAGAAAAGGAGTGTTCCTGATGAGTACTTTAAACCTTACCCTGCTGACTGACTTATATGAGCTGACCATGATGCAGGGATATTTTGAAAGCCAGTCTTCCGAAGTCGTTGTCTTTGACGCATTTTACCGGAAAAACCCCTGCGACAACGGATATGCGATTGTTGCAGGATTGGAGCAGGTGATTGATTATATCAAAAACCTTCGCTTTTCTGACGAAGATATTTCCTATTTAAAGAGCCTTGGTATTTTTCATGACGAGTTCCTGAATTACCTTAAAACTTTTCGTTTTGAAGGAAGTATTTATGCAATTCCGGAGGGTTCCATTGCATTTCCGCATGAGCCTCTCTTAAAAGTAGTTGCTCCGATCATGCAGGCGCAGCTGGTGGAAACAGCAATTCTCACGATCCTGAATCACCAGAGCCTGATTGCCACAAAGACAGACCGCGTAGTACGTGCCGCACGCGGGGACGGCATTATGGAATTTGGCCTGCGCAGGGCCCAGGGACCGGATGCAGGCGTTTACGGCGCCAGAGCCGCAATGATCGCAGGCTGCATCGGAACCTCGAATGTCCTGGCCGGACAGCTCTTCGATGTTCCTGTAAAAGGAACACATGCACACAGCTGGATTATGAGTTTCCCGGACGAATACACTGCATTTAAAAAATATGCCCAGCTGTATCCGGACGCATGTACCCTGCTCGTCGACACTTACGATACGCTCCGTTCCGGAGTCCCGAATGCAATCCGTGTTTTCCGCGAAATGCGCGAAGCAGGCATTGAGCTGAAAAACTACGGAATCCGGCTCGACAGCGGCGACCTGGCCTACATGTCCAAGAAAGCACGCCGCCTTCTCGACGAGGCCGGCTTCGAAGACGCTGTGATTTCCGCCTCAAGCGATCTCGACGAATATCTGATCGACAGCTTAAAAACACAGGGTGCTGCCATCAGCTCCTGGGGAGTCGGCACCAACATGATTACCTCCAAGGACTGTCCGGCATTCGGCGGCGTCTACAAACTGGCAGCTGTACTGGATGAGACGACAGGAGAATTTACTCCAAAGATCAAGCTGTCTGAAAACACAGAAAAAATAACCAATCCGGGCAACAAAAAAATCTTCCGTATTTATGATAAAGAAACCGGAAAAATCCGCGCTGATCTGATCTGTCTGGAAGACGAACAGTTCAATGAAGCCGAAGATATGATTATTTTTGATCCCATTGAAACCTGGAAAAAAACAAAAATCAAGGCCGGAACCTATATTTTAAGAGAGATGCTCGTACCGGTTTTCCTGAACGGTGAATGTGTTTATACTTCTCCTTCTGTCATGGAAATCCGCGATTACTGCACAAAGGAAAAAGAGACGCTCTGGGACGAAACCAAGCGCTTTGCAAATCCGCACAAGGTTTATGTTGACCTCTCAGACAAGCTCTTTAAAATCAAGAGCGACCTGCTGGAACAGATGGGACGCAAATCCCTGTCTTTGTAGCTTTTGTGCCTGCCAGCGAACATACTTTTAAAATTTCAGGCCTGCATTCAGAAAAATCCGGTATAAAATGCCTCCCTTTACAGATACTAGTACCATAAAAAGAAAACTACCAGTAAAGATAAATGGAGGAATTTTTATGAAAGCCACTGGAATTGTGAGAAGAATTGACGATCTCGGACGCGTAGTTATCCCAAAGGAAATACGCAGAACCCTTCGCATCCGTGAAAGTGACCCACTGGAAATTTTCACGGATCGCGAAGGCGAGATTATATTAAAAAAATATTCACCAATCGGAGAGCTTGGAAGTTTTGCGAAAGAATATGCAGAAGCGCTTGCATCCGCATCCGGCCACAGCGTATACATCACTGACCGCGATCAGGTCATCGCAGCAGCCGGAGGCATACGCAAAGAAACAGTAGGTACACCTGTCACCGGACAGCTGGAGGCAGTCATGAATGAGCGTGAACACGTGCTTGCCAACCAGTCCTCCAAAACACATGTGAAAATCACAAGTGAAGACATGGACGACGAAATGCCACAGGTCATCAGCCCGATTCTCTGCGAAGGAGACGTAATCGGGTCTGTAATCCTGCGAAGCAAAGATACCTCCCGCAAAATGGGAGAAACCGAACAGGTGCTGGCAAAATGTGCCGCCGGCTTTATGGGACGGCAAATGGAACAGTAATGCACTATGAGACGGCTATCTGATCCGCGGCAGATTCCACCGGTAATGCGCTGCCAGAAAGCGGATCAGCATCACAGCCGCCGCACCTGCCAGCATACATGAACATCATTCCGCAAAGGCTACCGTGCCCATGATTTCCATTGCAAAAACGATCATATCCGAATAATTCATTGTTCTTTTTTCTAAAATCAGCCTTCCCTTTTTCATTTCATTTTATAAGGCATATTTCCCACTGTCAAATCTTTCAATAATCTGCCTGTATGGGCCCAAAAGATTGTTAAATTATTATCTTTTTTCAAAAAACTAAAGAATTTTTGTTGATTTTATTTTTTTATTATGTATACTATGAAACAGGGGAAGCGGCAACTTTGCTTCCATAATAAGATGCGTAAGTCCTGCGTTTTTGTATCTGCGGGCAGTTATCGCCGAGCAACTACACACTATTTTTTCTAAAAAGGAGATTATGAAAAATGGCAGAGATCAATTTAAGCAAGTATGGTATCAGCGGAACTACTGAAATCGTACGCAACCCTTCTTATGAAATGCTGTTCGAGGAAGAAACCAAACCGGAACTGGAAGGTTTTGAAAAAGGTCAGGAAAGTGAACTTGGCGCTGTTAACGTAATGACTGGTATCTACACTGGCCGTTCACCGAAAGACAAATTCATCGTTATGGATGAGAACTCCAAAGATACCGTATGGTGGACCTCTGACGAATACAAAAATGACAATCATCCGGCTTCACAGGAATGCTGGGAGGCTGTAAAAGAAATCGCTCTGAAAGAGCTCTCCAATAAGAGACTGTTTGTTGTTGACGCATTCTGCGGCGCAAACAAAGATACACGTATGGCAATCCGTTTCATCGTGGAAGTTGCTTGGCAGGCTCACTTTATTAAGAACATGTTCATCCAGCCGACCGACGAAGAGCTTGAAAACTTTGAGCCGGACTTCGTTGTTTACAATGCTTCCAAGGCAAAAGTAGAAAACTACAAAGAGCTTGGCCTGAATTCCGAGACAGCTGTAGTGTTCAACATCACAAGCCGTGAGCAGGTTATCATCAATACATGGTACGGCGGAGAAATGAAGAAAGGTATGTTCTCCATGATGAACTACTATCTGCCGCTGAAGGGCATCGCTTCCATGCACTGCTCCGCAAACACAGATATGAACGGTGAAAACACAGCGATCTTCTTCGGTCTCTCCGGAACAGGTAAAACAACTCTGTCCACAGACCCGAAGCGTCTCCTGATCGGTGATGACGAGCACGGCTGGGATGACAACGGCGTATTCAACTTCGAAGGCGGCTGCTACGCAAAGGTTATCAACCTTGACAAAGAGTCTGAGCCGGACATCTACAATGCAATCAAGCGCAACGCTCTCCTTGAGAACGTAACACTGGATGCAGAAGGCAAGATCGATTTCAACGACAAGAGCGTTACTGAGAATACACGTGTATCCTACCCGATCGACCATATTCAGAATATTGTTCGCCCGGTATCTGCAGCACCGGCAGCTAAGAATGTAATCTTCCTGTCCGCAGATGCTTTCGGCGTACTTCCGCCAGTATCTATTCTGACTCCGGAGCAGACACAGTACTACTTCCTGTCAGGTTTCACAGCTAAGCTTGCTGGTACAGAGCGTGGAATTACAGAGCCGACACCGACCTTCTCCGCTTGCTTCGGACAGGCATTCCTTGAGCTGCATCCGACAAAATACGGCGAAGAGCTCGTTAAGAAGATGGAGCAGAACGGCGCAAAGGCATACCTTGTAAATACCGGATGGAACGGTACAGGCAAACGTATCACAATCAAAGATACCCGTGGTATCATTGATGCAATCCTGAACGGAGATATCCTGAACGCTCCGACAAAGAAGATTCCGTACTTCAATTTCGAAGTTCCGACAGAACTTCCGGGCGTTGATACAGGTATTCTTGATCCGCGCGATACTTATGCTGACGCTTCTGAGTGGGAGACAAAGGCTAAGGATCTGGCTCAGAGATTTATCAAGAACTTTGCTAAATATGAAGGCAATGACGCTGGAAAAGCACTTGTTTCTGCTGGTCCGCAGTTATAATCAGAAATTCTGAACATCTTCGGATTATTTATTTGATCTATAAAAACAGGAGGCTTTCGCACTAAATTGATGAGTGCGAAAGCCTCTTTTTTCTATCCGAACATAAATCCTATCAGAACATAAATCCTATCCAATCATAAATCCCGGTGCGAAATTTATACCACAACATGCAAACCCCAAATGCGCTTCGCACAGTTTTCAATACAACGAAAAAGCCCTGGAAACCAGGGCTCTCTCAGAGCTGATGACGGGAATCGGACCCGTGACCTCCTCACTACCAATGAGGTGCGCTACCGACTGTGCCACATCAGCATAACTGTTCGTTACGGTTTATAATTCTACCACAACTTCTCGCAACTGTCAAGGAAATCTTACAAATTTCACAGAGCTTAAAAATTCACTTTTTCAATTCACCCTTAAAAATTTCACAGAGTTAAACCCAAAAATCATGAGCATTCGCTCCGTTTGCCTCTATGAAAAATCTTCCTTGTATTTCTGATTGAGCCATGCCACAGCCTGCTCAATCCCTTCATCCGACAACTCAAAATACTCCGATATTTTCTGCTCCTCCGGCGTTGCTTCCCAGCAATACGGCTCCGGATAAACTGAGGCACACAGTTTCTCATCTTCTCTGCTCAGCCTGTATCGCATATCTCCAAAAGAACCGCAAAAGCACTCCTTTTTTACGAGTGCCAGCGTAAACATTCCCTTTAAAGAAATCTCCTCCATCTTCATCCGCCTCCTCAGTTCAGTTACCTATAATAAATAATATAGCTCTTATACAGCTGCCTCCTCATCCTCTGACCTTCAGCTCCTCCAACTCAACCGTCCAGCTCACTCCGGCAATTGTGAACACGCCTCGCAGGTCCGATATGGATAACCAAGCGGAAGCGGCTTTGCACAGTACTGGCATCTTGCAATATAATTTGTCTTTCCTTTTGTCAGATAACGCATAATATTGGCTTCTGTTTTTTCGCGTTCCTGCCTCAGCCACGTTTCATCTACAATCTTGCCCATCCGATGCGAGAACTGATAGTACAAATCCAGCTGTTTATAATACGTCTCATACTTCATAATCCCGCCCCGGTCTCTCTGGTCAAGCCTGGGCCGCTCCAACGAAACATCGGCTGAATAATTCTGGCAGTAATCGAGCCACAATCCAACAACACGGCGGTCTTTGATATCAATCGGACAAGTAATCATCCGGTAAAGAATTCGTTTGTTTTCAAATCCCTCAATCCGTGTTTTCACCTTGCATGCGCGTTCATAGAGGAACAGCGCTTCATCCACATTTTCCTTTTCAAACGGTTTGGAGGGTTCCACTGCATGCCATACCTTTAAAATTTCATTCAAAGGTTCATCAAGGTCAAGAAGCACCTGCGGAAATCCGAGGTTTACCTGTGTAAGAGGAAGCTCTTCTTCCTCAAATTTTTTGCGGATCTCATGCAGCGTCTCCTCGCCCATTGCATTGACGTAACCTGTATCATAAATCCCAAAACGTCCCGCACGCCCGGAAATCTGCCGGATCTCAGAAGTACGCAGCGGCCTCCGGTCCGTACCGTCGAACTTGTCTGCCTGCAAAAACACAATCCTTCGTACCGGAAGATTCAGCCCCATGCCGATCGCGTCCGTGGAAACAACTACCTCTGTCCTCTTACTTGTAAACAAATGCATCTGACGGCGGCGGATTTCCGGAGGCAGGCTTCCATAGATCACGCTGGCACTGATCCCGCGTTCCTCCAGGCGCCCTGCGACATCCAGCACTGACTTTTTGGAAAATACGATCAGTGCATCCCCTTTGCAGACATCATCAGGAAATTCAAATGCCTGGTCTTCAAAAACAAGAGACGTTTTTCGCTCATACAGGTGTTCCTCCCACGTATCGCCGGTCAGTTCGATCAGATGCTTCAGCACCCCTTCTGCGGCAGGACTCGTACAGACATGAATCTCACGGGCTTTCACACCAAGTATGGCCTTTGTCCAGGAATGCCCCCGGTCTGTATCCGCCATCAGCTGCGCCTCGTCAATCACCACAATATCATACAGCTCATCATAGTCCGCCATCTCAATCGTAGAAGCAACCACGCGGCTGTCCGGCTCCTCAATGCATTCCTGTCCGGTCAGCATCGTACAGGGAACGCCGTAATCTTTCATCTTTTCATACACTTCCAGAGCCAGCAATCGCAGCGGCCCAAGATAAGCTCCGCGCCCTGCAGTCTTCAGACGCTCCAATGCCTGAAACGTTTTTCCGCTGTTTGTAGGTCCAATATGCAGGATAAAATGGCGCTGCATCTCGAGCGCTTCCGGGAATTCCAGCTCAGGACGCGCCGGAACCAGGTCCAGAATCTTGTTAGTCAGCTGGTACTGCCGATAAAGCGGATACAGAGAAAATAAAGATTTTACGCAGATTTTGCCCGGCATCTGCCGACGCAAAAATGCAAAAAACTCTCCGTCTATGCCTTCTCTTTGCTCTGGAAGCAAAAAAGCCACATCAAGCTGAACAAGCTTAGGAATCATCTCCTGCTTTACCGCTTCAAGCACTGCCTCCTGATGCTTCCGGAACGCATAGACCGCTATATTTTTAATCTGTTTATGGTAATCTTCCAGCACAGCGCTGTTCACCCGCGAGGGTTTTGCACTTTTTAAAGTCCTTTTCAGACGCTCTACCCGGCCCGGAAAATCACTGTAATTTACCGGTTTTCTCTGCCGTCTTTTCATCTGCTGCTCATACTGCGAAACATAAAACTGTACAATTTTCTTTGTCTGTATCATAATCCTGTCCCTGCTTCGCCCTGCAATATCTCCGCCCGGCCCGTTCCACTTTTCCGAAGGAACTCCCCCAGATTCTTCCATACTCTATTGCGAAGCTCATCTCTCTGCATTTTTTTCACATCTGCAATACAATCCATATTTTGTTCCAAGACCTGCTGTATCTCCCGAATCTCTGCCCTCTCCTGCCCTTTGGCCCAGGCGACAGCCGAAATACCATCCGTCTCCACAAACAATCGGTTCACAGGAATCTCCCGCAGCATGTACTGATACAAGCCTCGCCCGGCCCGTTCGCACGGCAATACAGTAAAATCCTGACTTTCCGCATCCTTCACGCCATGTAACGTCCGGCTCTCTTTTCCCAACATGTTCCTGGCAAGATCCGGCCCCAGTGTAAAATAACAGTCCTGTTTCAAAAACGCCTCTAAACTCTTCAAATCTCCGGAATACCAGTGCACGCATACAGGCTCCGGAAATCCCCGGATCATATCGGAAATTTCAGGCTCCATTCCTTTCGTATGCAGAATCACCGGTTTTTTCAGATCTGCCGCAATCTGCAGCTGACGCTCAAAAACTTTTCTCTGAACCAAAAGCGGTATCTCACACCAGACACAATCCATCCCAATTTCACCCACAGCATCACACATCCTGTACGCCTCTGTGAGCTCCAACGGTTCTGCCGCAAACTGCTCTGCATACCAGGGATGAATCCCAAAACTGAAAAGCAATGATTCCCAGCTGGCAAACTGCCTCACAAATTCCCATTCCCATGGCGTACCGCTGCTTAAAAATGTAACCACACCCATCTCACAGCGCAGCGCAATCTCCCGCTCCGCCATTGCACGCAGCAAACTTCCATCTGTTTCGTTTTTGTTTTTTTCCGTTATACAAAACAGATGCGCGTGCATATCCAGCAAACGCATCCGCCTGTCCAGTTTCCATTCTGATGTCACTTTCCACTATTTTCCTTTATGTGAATTTACATATTAATTATAATACAATTCTTTGACCCCCACAAGAGCAGATTCTCCCAAAACCTGCAGGAAATTCTAAGAAAACGCTTTTGTCAGTGTTTCCTGAATCAAAAAACTTCCGATTGAAAACCTTAGTCTTTGATGCTATACTCTTCTTCATCTGGGAGGATTTTCCTGTTTTTTCCCTGTGATGAAAGGGAAAACTCATAAACAGGCACTCCAATGAGTATACATAAAATTGTATAGCTTGTATCGCATGAATGTCCTCATGGCACTATTCCCAATTTCAAGACGCGATACTGGAAATCATACCACAAGGAGACTTTTTATGCTGATTCCTGTACTTCTTTTTATCGTGGGACTTGTCCTTCTGATCTCTGGCGGCGACTGGTTTGTTGACGGTGCCACCGGTATTGCACACCACTTTCATATTCCGGAGCTTTTAATCGGTGCTACGGTTGTTTCCATCGGCACAACGCTTCCGGAGGTCATGGTATCTGCCACTTCCGCACTTGGCGGACACGGTGAAATTGCCTATGGAAATGCGATTGGCTCAATTATTTGCAATACTTCCCTGATTGCCGCGCTCACCGTTGCTGTGCGTCCCGGAAAAGTAGAACCCAAATCACTGCTTGCGCCGGTACTTTTTTTTCTTGCAGCAGCTTCTTTCTACGCTTTCGTTGCCTACAGTACCGGACATTTCAGCCGGACAAGCGGAATTGTCCTGCTGCTTCTTTTCCTGATTTATATGGTTTATACCATTCTTGAAATGAAAAATACGCCGCACAGCGTCTCAACCGGAGCCGCAGAACCCGAAACAGAAAGTTCCATTGGAAAAAACATTCTGTTTCTGATACTGGGCGCCGGAGTCATCGCTGTGGGCGCTGACCTGCTAGTTGACAATGGCACGCTGATTGCACAGGCACTCGGCGTTCCGGAATCTGTGATCGCGCTCACCTTCGTGGCTCTTGGCACCTCACTGCCCGAGCTTGTGACTGCCATTACTTCCCTCGTGAAAGGACATGGCGCGCTTTCTCTTGGCAATGTCATTGGCGCAAACCTGTTCAACCTTGTGCTGGTTTCCGGTATTTCTGTGACCCTGTCCCCCTTCGACGTTCCGACAGGCTCTATGATTGCCGGCAAAAATGCTTCCCTTGTACTTGATATACCGCTTATGATTTTTGTTATGCTGTTTCTGACCGTACCGGCTCTGCTTTGCAAAAAGCTCTCACGCGTACAGGGTATTGTACTGCTCGCCATTTATGCAGCTTACTGTATTTTCCAGTTTACAATGTAACAGCAGCGTGCGTGCAAAAGAAATCTATTTTCCAAACAGTTCTTTTGCCTGCCTCATATTTTCCATAACAGGAACTTCAAACGGGCAGCGGCTTTCACATGCCCCGCAGCTGATGCATTCTCCACCATGGTGCGCGAGCAGCTCATAATGATTCTGCACAGTCTCGGGCATCTCTTTTTGTGCCTTAGCCAGATTCAGAAATTTGGTCACTGACGCAACATCGATCTGCTTCGGGCACGGCGCACAATGGCTGCAATACATGCAGTGCCCCTTCCAGCTGATATTCGGAAAGGAAGCAAACGCCAGCGCATAATCCTTCTCCTCCTCAGACGCGTCCTCATAAGCAACGCTCGCCTTCAGCTGTTCTACGCTGTGCGCACCCACCATGACGCTTGCAACGCCAGGACGTGTCAGAGCATAGTGCAGGCACTGAACCGGTGTCAAAGCTTTTCCTGCCGGAGAAAGCTTTTCATCCAGCAGATCGCCGCCGCCAAATGCTTTCATGACTGTAATTCCAACCCCAAGTCTCTGACATGTTTCATAAAGCTCCTGCCTCTCAGGGTCCATATTGATGAGGGGCTGTTCATAATTCTTTCCATTCCAGAGCTCTTCCACATCCTCCCCTGCCGGCTGAAGATCATAACAGGGATTCACACTGAACATCAGCACTTCAATATGCCCGCTCTTAACCGCAGCAAGTGCCACTTCCGGATTGTGGCTGCTCATTCCAATATGACGAATCACACCGCTCTTTTTCAGTTCCAGAACGTATTCCAGCACCGGGCCTCCCGCAATCTGCTCCCAGTCCTCCATTGAATCTACATAATGAATCATCCCCACATCAATATAATCAGTCTGAAACAGCTCCAGCATCTCTTTCATCCCCGCCTTCACTTCCTCAAGCCGGCGCGTACGCATATACTGGCCGTCTTTCCACACAGAACAGACATGAGACTGCAGATAAAACTGATCGCGCCGCCCTTTTAATGCCTCCCCCACAGCTGCCCGAATCCCTGGATCCGGCGTATACAGATCAATATAATTTACACCATATTCCTGCGCCGCGTCCATCAGCCTCCCTGTCTCCTTGCAGTTGTCATTCCCAAACCCTTCGCAGCCAAGACCAATCTCACTGATCTTCAGCCCTGTATTACCCAGCTCACGATATTTCATATCCATCCTTCCTCCTCCATAGCATTATATATTATATAATGAAACTTTATACAGAACATCAGCAATTTAATAAGCATACCTTCTTGACTGCCTGCGGTTCAATCAATAGGTATATTTTATCAGAAAATTTCAATTTTTTTCAAAGTCAGTCCCCTGGTAAGTGATACAAAATAAGGGGTGACTTGTTTGTCGGAACCCCGTTTTTGTATCACTTACCAGGGGACGTCCTCCCTTCAAAAACCCCTACCTTATAAAATTCGTATGTACCGAATCCTCTTTCTCTGGCAGCCCATACGCCTCTTTTCCAAGTGCAATACTCTTCATCAAAAAGGTCATATTCCGCGCCAGCGTCCGCATGGTCTGAAGCCCCTCTTCATCCCCCGCTGCCTCCCCTGGTGTACGGCCATGAATGCTGTTCCAGTATTGGCTTGATGCGATTGGCATTCCTGTAATGGTAAAATACTTGTTCAGCTCATTAAACGTCGCTGAAAGACCGCCGCGCCTTGCAGCTGCCACCGCTGCGCCAACCTTCATAGTTTTGTTGAAATGCGTGCTGTAAAACAGCCGGTCCAGAAACGCAACCAATGTCGCGTTCGCTGATGCATAATACACGGGCGTCCCCACCACAAAGCCGTCACACTCCTCAAATTTCGGCGCTGTTTCATTTACAATATCTTCAAACACGCAGCGCCCCTTTTTCGCACATCCGCCACAGGCAATACAGCCGCGAACTGCCTGATTCCCCACCTGTACAATCTCTGTCTCAATACCGGCATCTGCAAAAATTTTTTCCATCTCATGCAGGGCTACGTACGTATTTCCCTCTGCATGAGGACTGCCATTAATCATTAATACTTTCATTTGAAATCCTCCATTCTTTGATCCGCCCATCATCCTTTTACCCTCATTCCACTTCGGGGATATTCGAGGATAAACACATCCATGTAAAAACGAAATTGATTTGTTTTTATCATACCATACTCCTGCCGCGGCATGCAATCCCCTGCACGCTCCTTTCCATACCTCTCATCATGGTTTACTCCCTTCCTGTATTTCCCAACCACCATGTTCCCCTAAAACAACAGTGATATCATTTCACCGTCAAAAACAGCAAAGAAATTATTATTGGTACTTATCTTGATTTTATTCCTAATCCGTGTTATACTTCGTTCCGTTGCAGAGCCCATAAAAACAAGGTCTTTCCGGGCCTGCCGCCGATTCCCGGCGTTAAATGAATCGAGTGTTCGAGACCTTCCACTCGTAAAACAAAACTAAAGGAGAAAACTGAATATGAAAGACAAAAAAGTACTGTTCCTCGTTCAAGGCGCAGCGATTGCTGCCATCTACGTCGTGCTGACGGTTGTGTTTGCACCCTTTGGGTTCGGAGAAATTCAGCTTCGTGTATCAGAAGCACTGACCATTCTCCCGTATTTCACGCCTGCGGCAATTCCCGGCCTGTTTGTCGGCTGTATCATCGGGAATACGCTCGGCGGCGCTATTCCGGTCGATATTATTTTCGGAAGCCTCGCCACGCTGATTGCAGCGGTATTTACATACCTGCTCCGCCACAGACGTTATCTGGCGCCTGTTCCGCCAGTCGTTGCAAATGCAATGATTGTCCCGTTTGTACTTCGCCTCGGTTATGGTGTTCCGCTTCCGATTCCATTTATGATGCTGACTGTGGGAATCGGAGAAGTATTATCCTGTGGAGTTATGGGTATGGCACTTCTGTTCGCCCTTGAAAAATGCCGGGCAGTTGTCTTTAAACAGGCAGCCGTATAAAGATTGTTAAACATAAAAACAAAAAAATGGATAGAGTCGATTCCCTACTGTGAATCTCTCTATCCATTTTTTGTTCTATTTTAACACAGAGCAGTAATACTTCATTCTACGGCCCTTGCTTCTCTCATCAGTACCACTGATCAAGAATTTTCCGCATCCTCCGGTTTGCCTCCGCCAAATCCTCGCGCCACATCGGATTTCCTTTATACCAGAACTCTGTTACATATCTGCGAACTCCCATCTCCCACATTTTTGCGATCGCACCTTCAAAGTCTACGTGGCCCTCCCCATACGGGATCTCGCGGTACTGCCCCGGTGCAGTTTCTTTTAAATGCAGCGACGTAATACTTCCACGTCCAAGCTCCAGATCCTCCATAATATCTGTTTGATATACCCACGCTGCGTTCGTCAGATTCCCGATATCCGGATACACCTTAAGATAATTCGATTTGCACAGCACAACGTATTTCATCGCCTTCTCCACAGTGTCCATGAAATCGTTCTCCATCGTCTCCAGCCCGAGAAGCACCCCTGCCTTTTCCGCAACCCCGGCTGCCTCCTTCAGATTTTTCAGGAAACGTTTTTTTGTGCTCACGCTCGAGGGCTGATAATACACATCATACCCCGGAATCATCACCACCCGGATCCCAAGGTCATCGGCAAGCTCCACTGCCCCCTTCAAGATCTCCATCCCACGCGCGCAGTAGGCCGGATCTTCATTTCCCAATGAATATTTCGTCAGCGCGCTGACACACATCGAGCGGATCGGAAGCTCCGTCTCATACATTTCCCCGACCAGACGGAGCCGTTCCTCTTTCGGCATCGCCAGGCGGCGGATCTTTTCCTCCGTCTCATCAATACTCAGTTCCATATAGTCATATCCTGCCGCTTTCGCACTTTGCAGCTTTTCCTTCCACGAAAGCTCCGGCGGCATGGCCTTTTCGTACAGGCCCAGTACGTATGGGCGGTCTGCCATATGTCTCCTCCTTTCTTTACGGACGCCGCACACACCTGTTTAGGAAAGGTACCCCCAGGCCCCGGCCAGCCCTCCGGCCGCTGCCCGGTACGCCGCATACTTCTTTTCATATATCTCTCTGTATTTGAAACGTGGAGTTACAGTTTTTGTGATCTTTACAGTACGACTCACGGCGTCCTCGTAGTCGCGGTAGATCCCGGCTGCAATCCCGGCTGCCATGGCCGCGCCCTGCGCCCCGAGTTCTTTGTCCCCGACTACCTCAACCGGAATCTGCAGCACATCTGCAAACATCTGTACCCATACCTCTGATTTTGCCGCGCCTCCTGCCAGCCGGATTGCCGACGGAGCTTCCCGCGTCTGCAAAAGCTTTTTTACATGCGAAGCATGGGAAAAAACCACTCCCTCGTATACGGCCCGCACCATATGCTTTTTTTCATGCCCTGCCGTCAGTCCGGCGAACGTCCCGCGCGCCGACGTATCTTCCCCGGAGCCGTTTAGGAACGGCAGGAATACCAGGCTGCTTTCCCACGGCTCTATGGATAATACCCATTCATTTGTCAAGTCATAGATTGTCCTGCCTGTTATACGGCAGGCTTCTTTTTCCCCCTCCATCATCCTCTGGATAAACCACTCCAGGTTCCCCGCCGACGTCGGGCTGCTCTCCTCTGCCAGGAAATAACCAGGGATGCAGAACATCGAGTTCAATGACGCGCTCCCGTCTGTCACCGGGGCTCTCCGGATGTATTCATTGATGCTCCACGTGCCTGCGATCATGCACATAGCTTCTTCGCTGCAAAGGCCGGACGCAATCCCGCAGGCATCTACGTCAAACATGCCCGCCGCCACCGGGGTTCCCTCCGGGAGGCAGGTCAGTCGGGCTGCCTCTTTTGTGATACAACCACAGGCCTGCGCGCTTGTATACAGTGGTGGGAGCTTTTCATAGCATTCCTCCAGGCCGAACAGTTCCATCAGTGCCTGGCTGTACTGTCCTGTTGTCAGATCGATGAGATTCGATCCTGATGTGTCGGTGTACTCACAGGCAGCTTTTCCTGTCATCCGGTAGCGGATGTAGTCTTTTACTGAAAAGATATACTGCGTCTGTTCCAGTACCTGTGGCTCATTTTCTTTTAACCATGCAAGCAGGCTGACCGGCTGGGAGGCCAGAATCTCCTGAAACGTCCTTGCATATACCTTTTTGTTCGTCCCGTCCGCATACCAGCGCTCCACCTGCCTCCACGCCCTCGCATCGGTTGACAGGATCCCCGGGAAGGCCGGTTTCCCGTCATACCCGACCAGGTACAGCCCTTTCCCGTGCCCGGAAAACGAGACGCCCGCAATGTCCTTTGGGTCAATGCCACTGCCAAGGACCGCCTCCCTCGTCACCTGCACGTTGGCCTCCCAGACCTGCTCCATATCCCGCTCAGCGTAGCCGCTTTTGGGTGAGAGCACTGCGGTAGGCACGCTGGCGGCAAAAATCTGGCTGCCATCCTCGTCAAAAACTGCGGCCTTTGAAAAACTCCCCCCATTATCAATTCCTACCAGATACTTCATAGGCATTCTCCGGGAACCGGGAAAAAGCACAACCGTTTATCCGAAGAAGAAATCGCTTCCAGATATTCTCCGCAAAAAACTGCCTCCAATTCTTTACCTTTGAAGCAAAGCGTTTGTTCTTCCCGGAGCAGCTCCAGAAAAATTTCTGTTTCCTCTCCTGTCGGCAAGTCCGTAAGTACAAGCCATTCGCCGCTTCGTTCTATCCTGCCTCCATTTTTCAGAGAATCCAGCCTGATATTGCTTCGCATCGGAATGCGGATACATACTACCGCCTTTTTCTTCAGAGTAAAGCGGATTACTCCATTGTTTTTATATGGATCATGGAAGCAGATCGTATCATCCTCGTAGTCAAACAGAAGATTGAGCCGTACCATATTTTCCCGCGTCATTGCACGGTGCCCCCATGCCTGGCATAATCCGCTGACTCCGCCTGCATTGATATCCCAGTTAAATGAAATCGTGCTGCCCGGTTCATCCTCATGTCCATACGGACAGGGAAATCCGAATGCGCCTCTCATGCGGCTTCCCATATGGGAAACAGAATCATCTGCCAGAGCTTCATCCGGAAGAAAGCTCACATCCAGGAGCTGCGAAGGAAGAATATGGTTTCTCAGCATTCCCTCTGCCCGGCCATAATATCCCGGATATCCGTTCTTTGCGAGATACAGGCAGGCTTCCATCAGATCGCAGCTGTTATTTATTTCAGA
>CAOJHI010000046.1 GCA_948436005.1 uncultured Lachnospiraceae bacterium | reverse complement strand
ACATCATGATAAAGCTTTTCCATGTAGTCCTCATTGATTTCCTGCTTCCTGCGCACGGATTTTGTTACATTTTCAATGAGCTGTCCTGCAGCGTCGCGCAAAGAGGCGGAGCCGTTGAATACAGGAGTCACAAAGGTGTCATTGACATGATCGAGCAGAAGCCTGGAAGCCTTGATTTTCACGTCATAGTATGTGGAATTGTCTTCTCCGCAACGGGAGAGATAGTCCTGGTATTCAGCTGATTCCTGCGCTTTCGCAGTGACAGGAACGTAGCCTTCTGTACGGGAATATGCAATCTGTACTTCATTTGTCAGGAGGTATTGTGTAAAAAGCCAGGAAGCCAGAATCTCCTGAGGGTCTTCTTTGCCGAAAATACAAAGAGAGGGTCCCTGAGAAATCATCTGCGGGTTTTCCGGATCAAACTGCGGAATCGTCATGACCGCTGTGTCGAACGTTACAAGCGCCTCCTTGCTGATATCTACGAGCGGCGCGTCAGAACCCATCCAGGTTGCACCGGCCGTGGAGTCGATTGCAAAGATGCACTGGCCGGCATTCAGGAAATTGGCCGGATAGCTTGAAATTTTGAATGTGGAGAAAGCTCCGTTTTTCACGTGTGAGGCAATCGTGTAAAGCAGTTCCTTTGTTGTATCATGAAACAGCTGGATTTCTCCGCTGTCTGTGGAATAGCCGGCTCCTTTTTGACGCAGCATCTGGATCATCATATTGTCGGTTGACTTATAGATAAACGGTATCATGACTTCCTGCTGATTGACAAGAAATTTGCCGTCCGCACCTTTGGCTGTAGCGGCTTCTGAGACTTCCCAGATAAAATCCCAGGTGAGCGTTTCAGGCAGCGTATAACCAAGCGCCTCGACATACGTTTTGTTTACATAGCACGCCTCTGTGGAGCGCATGAACGGAACTGCATAATAGTGTCCTGCAAAAGAGCATTCATCCAGAAAGTAGGGGATGAGTTCTGACTGCTTTGGTGCATCAAAGGCAACTTCACTGCCGCCGAGACCGTATTTTTCATCTGTGAAAAAGGTATCGAGCGGAACAACAGTCCCTTCTCCGGTCAGATAGGTCGCGATATGGTCCGGATAAGTGATGCAGACATTTGGAGTTGTATTTGTTGCAATATTTGTGATGACATCGTTGTAAATTTTTCCGTAATCCGTATACAGACGCAGCGTGACTGTGATATTGGGGTACAGTTTTTCGAAATCGCTGATCGCTTTTTTATAGATATCTGTCTGTGTCTTGTTTGTGTCATTTTTGGCCCAGAATGTGATTTCATAGTCTTTTGTGGTATCAAAAGATTCAGGGATTGCGAACGTATTCTGACTGCGGGAACCATGGCAGCCAGCCAGCGAGAGGATGCAGGCTGCAAGGCAGAAAAAGCAGAGCATTTTTTTGAAGATATGTTTCATCCTTTTGTCCCTCCTCTCGAAACGCCGGCCATGATTTTTTTGCGGAACAGCAGAAACAGTATAATCAGAGGCAGCGAGATGACGGTTACTGCGGCCATCATGGCCGGGATATTCTCACGTCCGAATCCGTTTTCGCGGATTTCCTGGATTCCGTTTGAGACGAGATAATACGCAGCGTCGTCTGTGATCAGCCGGGGCCACACATAGGAATTCCAGCACTCAATGATTTTCAGAATTGTAATAGTGATGAGCGTGGGGCGGCAGATGGGAAGCAGAACACGGCACAGATATTTAAAATCTGAGGTCCCGTCAACTTTTGCGGCACGGTAAAGTTCGTCCGGTACCTGCTCAAAGTTTTCTTTCAGCAGATAAATATAAAATACAGAGGTAACGGACGGGAGAATTAATCCGGCAAAGGTGTTGCGCATGTCCCAGTTTGTTATTGTTACGAAATTTGTGATGACAACCAGCTCATTCGGGATCATCATCAGTGAGAGAAACAGGGTGAAGGTAAGCTGTTTTCCGCGAAATTGCAGCCGCGCAAAAGCAAATGCTGACAGTATAATAACGATCAGCATGGCAGCTGTGGTGACAGCGGTAAAAAAGACTGTGTTCATCAGATACCTTCCAAGCGGGACTGCGGTGAATGCGTCCGCATAGTTCTGCAGAGTCGGTGTGAGTGTGAAAAATGCCGGGATATGTTCAGCATTGTAGGAGCCGTAGCTTTTTACGGAAGTCAGGAGCATCCAGTAAAAAGGAAACAAAACGATCATTGCCCAGAAGGTTAGTAATAGATAGACCAGTGTACGCTGAATATGTTTACGGGTTCGGGCAGATTGTTCTATTTTCTCATAATTTATTTGATTTTCCATGGTTTTTATCCCTTTCCAATCGAATTTTGAGGTTTGGTCGATATTCTGCGAACAGAATAAGTCAGTAATATCAGAAATACGATACGCATTTTAATCGATCAGAGGACTGACTCAAGAGTAATGCACATGCTTTTTGCTTACCAGCAGGTTGATGCAGGTGATCGTGAGCACAATGACAAACAGGAGAATGGCAGCCGCAGATGCATAGGACGGATAACCGCCGCTGTTTCCATAAAGCATGTCATAGACGTAGCCGACGATGGTGTTCATGCCAGCTGCATTCAAATCTGTGCCAAAGAGTGCGACTGCATCGCTGTAGGCTTTGAAAGCGCCGATGAAGCCGGTGATGACCAGATAAAAAACGGTCGGAGAAATCATCGGAAGCGTGATGCGCAGAAAAATGCGCCTTTTCGAGGTACCGTCGACCCGGGCGGCATTGTAATAGTTCGGATTCACGGATGCAAGGGCGCTTGTCAGAAGCAGCACCTTGAATGGCATGACAATCCAGATGGTATAAAAGCACAGTACAAACATTTTGGCCCAGTAGGGCCCGTCAATGAAATCAACCGAGCTGCCCCCGAACCAATTGATGAGCAGATTGATCATACCGTCTGAGTATGCGGTCTTTTTGAACAAGATCATAAAGACGAGACCGACTGCCAGCGTATTGGTCACATAGGGCAGAAAATACACAGTCTGGAAAAGGTTTCGCAGCGGTTTGATTGAACAGAGAGCCGCTGAAAGCAGCAGCGCAAACGCTGTGGAAAGCGGAACCGTGATAATGACCAGAATCAGCGTATTTTTGACAGCCTGTAAAAAATAGGGGTCACGCAGCACGTATGAATAATTATAGCTTCCGACTCCGAAATAAGTCTGGGATGCAAAGTTGTACCCTTCTTCGAAAGAATAAATAAACACATCAATCAACGGATATACCATAAAAAATCCCAGGAACAGAAGCGCCGGAAACAGGTAAAGCCAGGCTTTTGCATTTCTTTTTTCCATGAAAAGTTCCTCCATTTTTAATTGGGATTAACTGAGCTGAGCTCAGAATCAAAGTTGGTGCTTCTGTCCATCAGGAGAGATAAATCCGTTCTTGTGATTTTTTGCTGAACAGGAATACCTTGGTGGGTTTCAGGCAGAAACGTACTTCGGAAGCAGTGGCGTCTATTTTGTTTTCTGCCGCAATGATGGAGCGGATTGCCGGGCTTGCGGCACATTCGTGTGAAGAGATGATGCTGATATCACGTCCCATGACCTCGATGCCGTTTAAGGTACAGCTAAGAGGCCCATTTTCGTCCGGGATAAAGCCTTCCGGACGGATGGCAGCAAAAACTTCCTGATCCGGGATGCCTTCTGCGGGGAGAACTGCATTTCTACCTATATATAATTGTCCACTGCGGATAGAACCCTCGAAAACATTGATCGGGGGTGTTCCGAGAAATTTTGCGACAAAAAGATTTACAGGGTCATCGTAGACCTGCTGCGGCTGTCCGATCTGCTGAATGAGGCCGTCCTTCATCACAACAATCTGATCCGAAATACTCATGGCTTCTTCCTGGTCATGTGTGACAAATACAGTGGTAATTCCTGTTTTTTTCTGGATTTTCCGAATCTCTTCGCGTGTCTGGAGCCGAAGCCTTGCGTCAAGGTTGGAGAGGGGCTCATCAAGCAGCAGTACATGCGGCATTTTTACGAGTGCCCGTGCGATTGCAACACGCTGCTGCTGACCGCCGGAGAGCTCTCCGGGCTTTCGGTCCAGAAGAGAATCAATCTGTACAAGCTTTGCTGCATCCAGAACGCGTTGTTCCATCTCCTTTTTTGAGGGTCTGTTTTTTCCCTTCAGATTCTGAAGCGGAAACAGGATGTTCTGGCGTACAGTCAGATGCGGGTAAAGCGCGTAGTTCTGAAATACCATGCCTACGCCGCGGTTTTCCGGAGGCAGATCTGTGACGTCATTGTCGCCGAAAAAGATTTTTCCACTGCTTGGCGCAAGCAGACCGCAGATCAGATTCAGTGTGGTACTCTTGCCGCATCCGGAAGGGCCGAGCAGTCCAACCAGCTTTCCATCCGGGATTTCAAAGGAAAAGTTGTCCACAGCAGTGATTTCATTTTGTACTTTCCTGCCCGGAGCAGGGAATTTTTTTGTGAGGTTTTGTAATACGATCTTCATTTTGGCATCTCCTTTTCTAGTTCTGATTATAGTGGATTTTCCAATATATCACAAGAAGAATAAAAATTGACTTTACATAAGGGATGCGATAAAATGATGGCTGACAGAAATACTGAGTTAAAAATAGAGTACATCAGATGAAGGAGGTTCAGGAACATGAACGAAAAAGTATCAGCACTGATTAATGAACAGATTAATAAAGAATTTTATTCAGCATATCTGTATCTGGAGTTTGCAAATTATTACGGAGGGCAGGGGCTTGACGGATTTGAAAACTGGTACAAGGTACAGGCACAGGAAGAGCGGGATCATGCAATGCTGTTTTATCAGTATCTGCAGAATAACGGACAGAAGGTGACTTTTGAGGCGATTGCGAAGCCGGATTGTGAGCTTACGGATCATATGGCGCCGCTTAAGGCAGGGCTGGCACATGAAAAATATGTGACGGAATTGATTCATACGATTTATGCTGCAGCTCATGAAGCCCATGATTTCCGGACCATGCAGCTCCTTGACTGGTTTGTAAAAGAGCAGGGAGAGGAAGAAAAGAACGCTTCTGATATGGTAACAAAGATGGAATTGTTCGGAACAGACGCAAAAGGGCTGTATATGCTGAACAGTGAGCTGAAAGCACGTGTGTATTCAGCTCCGTCTCTTGTATTATAAAGAAACAGTGATGTAAGGGTTTTCATTGAAATAAATCTGGATAAGAAATAAATCTGGATAAGAAATTAATCTGATAAGAAATTAATTTGGATAAGAAATTGGTTTGAATAGGAAACTGATTTAATATATGGTACCGGTTTTGTTTTCCGGTTTGTTTCTGAGGCTGTTTGCAGGAAACCGTCACACTGGCGGATTTCTTGTATAACAGCCTCGTTTTTTTGTGGGAATTGTCGAGGAATGTCTTCCAGATTTTGCAAAAAAACTTCAAAAATCTGCACAAAAACACTACCCATATTTAAAAATATAGTGTATAATTTCAACATAAGCATTTTAAAACAGGAGGAAGTATTATGGCTAAAGAAATGATTGCAATGCTTCTGGCTGGCGGTCAGGGGTCGCGTCTTTATGCACTGACTCAGAGGCTTGCAAAACCAGCGGTTCCTTTTGGCGGAAAGTACCGTATTATTGATTTTCCGCTTTCGAACTGTGTAAATTCCGGTATCGATACCGTAGGTATTCTTACGCAATATCAGCCGCTCGTGTTAAATGAGTATATCGGAAACGGCCAGCCGTGGGATCTTGACCGGCTTTATGGAGGTGTTCACGTTTTGCCGCCGTATCAGCGGGCAACCGGCTCTGACTGGTACAAAGGAACGGCAAATGCAATATATCAGAATCTGGATTTTATTGAACGTTACGATCCGAAGTATGTGATCATTCTTTCCGGTGATCAGATCTGCAAGCAGGACTACAGCGATTTTCTGAAGTTCCATAAAGAAAAAAATGCGGAATTCAGTGTTGCGGTTATGGAAGTTCCGTGGGAGGAGGCTCCGCGTTTCGGCCTGATGGTTGCAGATGAAGATGACCGTATTACTGAGTTCCAGGAGAAGCCGAAGAATCCGAAGTCGAACCTGGCTTCCATGGGAATCTATATTTTTAACTGGGACATCCTGAAAAAGTATCTGACAGAGGACGAGCTTGATCCACAGTCTGAAAATGATTTTGGAAACAATATCATCCCAAATCTGCTTCGCGATAACAGAAAAATGTATGCATACCATTTCAGCGGCTACTGGAAGGATGTGGGAACCATTTCCTCTTTGTGGGAAGCAAATATGGAAGTCCTTGATCCGGAGCACAGCGGCATCAACCTGTTCGATGAAAACTGGAAAATTTACAGCCGGAACAGCGGTATGACCGGGCACAAGATAAATGCCGGAGCAGTTGTTGAGGATTCCATGATTACAGACGGCTGCCGCGTGGCAGGAACGGTGAAACATTCTGTTTTATTTGCAGGGGTCAAGGTAGAGGCAGGCGCTGTGATCGAGGACGCTGTAATTATGGGCGGTTCAGAGATCAAGGCAGGCGCTATTGTAAAGCACTGCATTCTTGCAGAGAATGTTGTGATCGGTGAGAATGCCGTGGTCGGCGCGATGCCGGAAGGGGAAGAATGTGGCGTTGCCACAGTCGGTCCTGGCGTTGTGATCGGTGAGAATGCAAAAATCGGTCCCAATGCAATGGTAGATAAAAATGTAAAAGGCGGTGGCGAACAATGGTAAAATCAAAGTCTAGTGCGCTTGGCATTATTTTTCCAAACCATTATGATCCGCTTGTTCCGGAACTGGTCAATGTGCGGATGATGGCATCCATACCTTTTGCAAGCCGTTACCGTATGATCGATTTTATTTTGTCGAGCATGTCAAACTGTGGAATTGACAATATTTCTGTGATGGTAAATAATAACTACCATTCTCTGATGGACCATCTTGGTTCCGGACGAGAGTGGGACCTGGTGCGGAAAAACGGTGGTCTGAATATTTTTCCGCCGTATTCCGAGCGTGCATCCAAGCGCTATAACGGCCGTATCAGCGCGCTTGCAAGCCTGCTTGGCTTTTTGAGGGAGCAGAAAGAACCGTATGTGGTGATGGCAGATTCCAGTATTGCGGTGAATTTTGATTTTAATGACATGATCCGCCATCATATCGAGACAGGCGCGGATGTCAGCATTGCTTATAAGGAGGAGGAGATTCCGGAGAGCCTGAGACGGACGCTGGACCACAGCAAAGGCTTTTATTATACGTTTAATATTCAGGACGGCCGGATTACAAAGATTTATGTAAATCCGACGGAAAAAGGTGTTCAGAATTTCTCCATGAATATCTATGTGATTGACCGTGAACTGCTGATTGATATGGTAAATACAGCCTTTGTCCGCGGACAGGAGCATTTTAACCGCGATGTGCTTCTGACACAGCTCAGCAAGCTCAATGTACAGGCTTATAAATACGAAGGCTACATGGCAAGGATTTCCGGAATCAAGAGTTACTTTGATGAGAATATGAAGCTTCTGGATGATTACAATCTGGATGCACTGTTTTCTGGGGCTCCGATTTATACAAAGATCCGTGACGATAATCCAACCAGATATATTGACGGGGCAAAGGTCAGCAATGTAATGGTAGCGGACGGCTGTGTGATCGAAGGAGAAGTGGAAAACAGCATTTTGTTCCGTGGAGTACAGATTGCGAAAGGTGCAAAAGTAAAGAACTGTATCCTGATGCAGGATACAGTCGTGGAGTCCGGTGCTTCAATTGAATATCTGATTGCAGACAAGAATGTAAAGGTAAGCGCGGGCAAAGAGATGAAGGGTGCGGATACGTTCCCGCTGTTTATCGCAAAGAACCATACAGTATAAGGCGAAATACAGCATAATGAAAACTGTGTAGAATAATGACGCGCAATATGATGCAGGGCGTTATTTATGGTTCAGATAAAACACGGCAAGCTGTGTGCGGTCACGCAGATTCAGTTTTGTCAGAATGGTACTTAAATAATTGCGTACGGTTCCTTCACCGAGGTACAGGGCTTCAGCGATCTCCCGGTTGCTGAGGCCCTGTGCTACACCGCGGATGATTTCCAGCTCTTTTTCAGAGATATCATATTTTTCATAGTCAAAGGCATCCCTGCGCAGGAGAAGCTCCGGGATGCGCTGCGTGATTTCGCTTCCAAATACAGTCTGACCGTTTTGAACTGCTTTGATAGCTGGTATGATATGTTCATAATCCTGTTTCAGAAGATACCCGCGGGTGCCGATGCGCAGAGCTTTTATGATATATTCGTCATCAGAAAACGTAGTCAGAAGAAGGATGCGGGCATCTGCATGGCTCTCAAGAATTGTTCTGGCAGCCTCCAGGCCGGTCATATCCTTCATACGGATATCCATAAGAAGAACGTCCGGAAGGTGCTTTTCAAAAAGTGCAACAGCTTCCCCGCCGGAAGATGCCGTGTCAACAATATGCAGCTCCGGATCAGATTCCAGAATTATTTTCAGTGCAGTGGTGACGAGAAGATCATCGTCAGCAAGGAGAATATTCATAACAGCAAACCAACCTTTCATTTTGAATAAATAGAATGAACTCTGTTTGAAAAGATTACCAGGCCATCTGATCAGGCCTGATTTTTCGGTATTGTGATATAAATGCGGAAACCCTCTTTCCAGTCAATGTTCAAATGTCCGCCGAACGCTTTTACACGGGCACGGATATTAGAAAGACCGATGCCGGAGGAAACAATCTCAGCGGATGTTTTTGAGATCTCCGGTGCAGGGCAGGCGGTACCGGAAATTTTGGTACCATTGTCATGCAGCGTGAACTGATAGAAGCCAGGGTGTTCTATGACGGTTAATGAGGCCTGTGTGGCATTGCTGTGCCGTGCGATGTTCACAAGCGCTTCTTTTACAATGGAAATCAGGCTGTATTTGACGTCGCGGGGCAGGATAGACTGCACGTCATACTGCAAAGTGACAGGACAGAATGTAAAATCACGGATGAGTGATTCCAGGGAATCTTTCAGGTTAATAGAACTGTCATGCAGATCATGGACGCTTTTCCGGATGCTGTCCATGGCTTGGTTTAACGTGGTGTGGAGCGCAGTCAGAGGTTCCAGCAGAGCAGAATCCTTTTGTACTGTTTTTAGTGCGCCCACCATCAGAATGGAGCGCGTAATCATGTGGCCGACATTGTCGTGGATTTCCCGCGCAATGCGGTTGCGCTCCCGCAAAGTAGCTGTGTATATTTCATTATTCTGTTTTTCGAGCAGCGATTGATTGCGTTCTTCGAGCAGCAGGGCAAGTTCAGTATCATCGTCCCGCATTTTATAAAATTTCCGGTGCAGCCTTTCATAGGAGGCTGTTTTTTGATGCATTAAAACGGCAAGAGCGCAGCCAATGACGACAAAGTAAAAAAGAATAAAGCCCGGAAAATCAGGAGAAAGCAGAGTTTCAAAGCTGCCGGAAACATAATGAAATAGAAGGGCAACGGCCGATAAACCTGCTGCGATCCACTTTCCGGAATCCCCGACAACAAAATCATAGGCAATCAGAGGTAGAAAAATCATGAATTCAGGAACCGCAAACGCGGTCAGGATATAAACCAGTCTGAGAATTCGGCAAAAAACATTACCGGACAGTGCGTAGGATAGAGAGCTGACTGCCAAAGCAGTCCAGAAGGCGCAGACGGAGACTGGCGCAGTGTCGGTGAAATACAGCCCGGGGATGCAGCAAAGAAGCAGAATGGTTTTGTCGAGCAGTGCGTACATCGCAAAAATCCCCCTTTTTATTAGGAAAATTAGAATAATGGTAAAAAATATATTGTCATGGTTGTTTGTTACAAATTTTTTTAATCGTAGCATATGCCTTTCGGAAAGTCAAATGAAGTGACATTTGTCATGTTGGGATTATACATCTGACACTTTATTTTGATGCAGTTTCTGACTATAATGATGATATCGACATAGAGAAAATATCCTGTTTTGTTTTTTGTTTGTAACAGGTATGTTTGGTTAGTAAGAAAGGGAGGAATCAATATGATTCATATAGAAAATCTGGTAAAGCGATATGGGGAAGTGCTTGCTCTGGATCACCTGAATCTGGATATTGCGGAGGGGGAAATATTTGGTCTGTTAGGTCCGAATGGCTCAGGCAAAACGACGGCGATTAACTGTCTGCTTGCTCTGCTGAAATATGACAAAGGAGAGATTACTGTTTTCGGAGAACCGATGCATCCGGAGAGTTATGAACAGAAGCGTCAGATCGGTATTGTTCCGCAGAATGTGGCTGTCTTTGAACAGATGTCCGTGTATGAAAATATTGATTATTTCTGCGGCCTTTATGTGAAAGAAAAACAGAAAAGGCGGGAGCTGGTGGAAGAGGCGATTGCGTTTGTAGGTCTGGAGGATTATCGGAAGATGCTTCCGAGAAAGCTTTCCGGCGGACTTCTCAGGAGATTGAATATTGCATGCGGAATTGCGCACCAGCCGCGTCTGATTATTCTGGATGAACCGACAGTTGCGGTAGACCCGCAGAGCCGCAATAAAATTCTGGAAGGAATTGTTGCATTGAATAAAAAGGGTTCCACAATTATCTATACTTCGCACTATATGGAAGAAGTGGAGCAGATCTGTACAAGAATTGTTATCATGGACCACGGCAGATGCATCGCATCAGGAACCACAGAAGAATTGAAACGGATGATAAAGACCGGCGAGACGATCTGCATTGAGGGCGTTATGCTTACAGATGGACAGACAGAGGCGATTCGCGCTCTTCCGCATGTATTCCAGGCAGACTATGCACAGGAGGAAAACAGGCTTGTGATCAAATGCACGAGTGCAAAACATAACCTGATCCGCGTCCTGAATTATCTGCAGCAGGAAGAAGTACCATTTGGCCGTGTATTTTCGGAATTGCCCACCCTGAATGATGTATTTCTTGAGATTACAGGAAAAGAACTCAGGGACTAATTTCCTGGAAATACGGGAAAGAACACCGGGAGTGTTTTTTCGGAAATAATAGGAAAGGATTTCGGGATTGTTTTTTTGGAAGCACGGGAAAGAAAACCAGGAGTGTTTTTTCGGAAGTACAGGAAAGAACACCGGGAGTGTTTTTGCGAAATTACAGAAAAGAATTCAGAAATTAGCGGGAGGAAAATTGTGAAACATTTATATAAGTATAATCTGCTGCAAATTCTGCGCAGGTGGGACGATTTGTTCTGGGCACTGATTTTTCCGATTATCATGGCTACTTTGTTTTATGCGACCTTTGGGTCCAGCACGATAGACAATATGAAGGCCATTCCGGTTGCGTGTGTCCATGGGGAAAACATAGCTTTTGAAACTTTTCTGAACGAGATGGACGGCGAGATGCTGGACGCTGAATGGATGGAAGAGGAAGAGGCGCAAAAGGCGCTGGAGACGGGAAAGATAGATGGTATTTTCTTCGCAAAGGCCGAGCCTTCTCTGACTGTGAGCAGCGCACAGATGAATGAGAGTATTCTTGGAACGCTTTTGCAGACATATCTTCAGAATCAGAAGCTTATGGGAGATATCAAAGATGCGCATCCTTTAGGCCTGCTAGGAGCAATCGGTTCTCTGACTGATTACAAAGAGCTTGTGGAACCAGTGAGTACCGGAGGGCGTACGATGGACAGCTCCATCACATACTTTTTTGCTTTGATTGGCATGGCGTGCCTGTTTGGAGCGTTTCCGGGCGTTACGGCAGCGATGCAGCTGCGCGCCGACCAGTCGGCTCTGGCTGCAAGGCGCAGTATTGTACCGCTGCACCGTCTGCATATGGTAATCAGTGAAATGCTTTCCGTGTTCGCAGTACAGTTTGTCAATATCTGTCTGCTGCTTCTGTATATGCGTTTTGTTCTTCATATTTCATTTGGCCCTAAATGGCCGCTCCTCCTTCCGATTTGTATTATGGGAAGTATGACTGGCGTGGCATACGGTATTTTTATAGGAAGTCTGCGCATGGGAGAGGGAGCAAAAACAGGCCTTCTGGTAGGAAGCTCGCTGCTTATGAGTTTTCTGGCTGGTATGATGATGGGAAATATGAAGGATATTATTGAACATGTCTGTCCGATTGTGAACAGACTGAATCCGGCGGCGCTGATCTCGGATGCATTTTACAGCATTTCCATCTATGAAAATCCGGCAAGATACGGAAGAAGCCTGATTATTTTGGCTGTATTTACGGCAGTACTTGTGCTGGCCAGCTTTGGAAAATTGAGGAGGGAACGGTATGACAGTCTTTAAAGTATATTTTCTGATCATCCGGCGGAATTTTGCTGCGATTCTGATGTATATCGGCATTTTTGCCGGAATTGCAGTAGCGATACAGGCGTCATTCCAACATACGGGAATGACAGAAGGATTTTCTGCGATGAAGCTGGATGTGGCAGTGGTTGACCGGGGCGGCGGTATATTGTCTGAGACGCTTCAGGAGGTACTTGGGCTGCAGCATGATCTGGTCACGATTGCAGACGATGAGCAGGTGATTCAGGAAGAGCTGTACTATGGCAATGTAAAATATGTTCTGATTGTAAAGGATAAAGCATTGGAAAAACTGCAGGCAGGCGAACAGGCAGTACAGAGTATTACAGTACCGGGAACCATTGCAGCTTATTATGTGGAAGCTCAGGTGAATGCATTCCTGAATGAGATCCGGACAGCTTTAGCCGGGGGATTTTCACCAGAAGAAGCATGTCAGGAAGCTGTGGCGCTTGCAACTATTCCTGTGAATGTAGAGCTTGTGGATAAAAACGGAAACGCCGGAATCAGGGAAGACTATAATTATTACTTTGCTTACATGCCCTATGCATTTCTGGGAGCAGCAATTATGTCGCTCAGTATTGTAATTATGGAGCTGAAAAAGAAAGATATCCGGCGCCGTATGCAGAGTTCCTCTGTTCCTTTTTTGAAGCAGAACCTTGCCGCGCTCATTTCGTTTGCCGTGCTGGGGGCCGTTATTTGGGGGATTTGCATGGTCATTCAGACCTTCCTGTATCGAGGCGGCGTTTTTGGCGGAAACCATACAGGATATTACCTGCTGAACAGCATTGTGTTTATGCTGGTGTCCCTGTCCCTTGCGTACCTGACCGGAACTGTATCCAATACGCCGACGGTGTTGAATGGAATGGCAAATGTGATTTCACTTGGGCTTTGTTTCCTGGGAGGAATTTTTGTTCCAATCGAAATGCTGGGAGAAAAGATGGGGAAGGTGTCCCGTTTTCTGCCCACATACTGGTATTCCAAAACAAATGGACTGCTGGGGGACTACGGCGTGCTTGATGCAGAACAGATAAAAAGCGTCTGGCTTGGGATTGCGATACAGGTGGTGTTCGCAGCCGCGTGCATCGCAGTGACGATGGCGATCAGGCAGAGGCAGCTTCAGGAGAAGGAATGATGTGCGTTTGAAGAAAATTCTTGAAGGATTTTGTGTTATTTTGAGGATTTTTTGCTTGACAAAAATGACGAAATTTGTATAATAATAAGTGTACGAATGAGAATTTTGTCGCTTGGTGGTGACAGGGTCTTGTGTACAGAGGATGAGTTGGTTATATACAAAAGATGAATGAGGCGTGTCCGTGGGGATGCGCCTTAAATTTTTATGTTTTATAAATATAGAAGATTTGCCGGATATCGGTATTTCAGTTGAAACAGATGTTCTGAAGTACAGTAAGGTTGCTTTTCAAAATGGGATATAGTATAATCATACGATAAGTTGATATATGCAAAGATACACAGGAGGAAAACTTTGAAACTTCTGATTATGATTCCAGCTTATAATGAAGCGGAAAATATAGAGCGGGTAGTGGAGAATCTGATAAAAAATTTTTCACAGTACGATTATGTGATTATTAATGACGGTTCGACGGACGATACAAGAAAGATATGTGCGCGAAAAGGCTATAATTTTCTTGATCTGCCTGTCAACACAGGCCTTTCCGGAGCAATTAAGAGCGGTATGCGGTATGCTAATTATTATGGTTATGACTTTGTCCTACAGTTGGACGGAGATGGACAGCATGATCCGGTCTATATTCAGAGCCTGATAGATGAAATGGAGCGGACAGGCTGTGATATCGTCATAGGTTCCCGGTTTAAGACAGAGCGAAAACCATTAAATTCCCGTATGATAGGAAGCCAGATTATCACCACCGCAATATGGATGACAACCGGAGGCAAATATATCGGAGATGTCACATCAGGGATGCGGTTGTTTAATAAGCGCATGATTAAGCGATTTGGCTATGATATGCATTACAGCCCAGAGCCGGATACCTTGGCATATCTTTTGAATTCAGGTGTGAAAATAAAGGAAGTTCAGGTCAAAATGTATGAGCGGACTGCCGGGGTTAGTTATCTGGATTTCAAGGGTTCTGTCTGGTATATGATGAAAATGTTGTTTTCAATATTTCTGTTTCAGTGGTTTCGGAAGAGGATAAAGGAGTGAAGTTATGTCAGTTACGCTAAGAGTTCTTCTGTTAGTTGCCGCACTGTTTACAGCTGGTTGGATTCTTCACAAAATCCGCAAGTTGAAGGTGAAAATGGAGGATGCCATTTTCTGGATGATTTTTGCAGCTATTCTCTGTGGTTTAGGTTTATTCCCACAGGTTACGTACTGGATGACAGATTTGATTGGGATCATGTCACCGGCAAATCTGATTTTTTTGATTATTATATTTCTTTTAATGGAAAAAGTTTTTACGTTATCCATTATCGTATCACAATTGGAAGATAAAATATCAGTGTTGTCTGCGGAAATTGCACTTCGATCACACGCAGTTGAAGAAAAGATGAAAATATGTGATGGAGAAAATCACGATATAAACAATAATGAAAATGAGGAAGAAAAAGATGGGACAGTATGATCAAAACAGTCATACATTTGCAGTATGTGCATATATGCAAAGCCCATACCTGGAGGAATGTATCCGTTCTGTGCTGAATCAGACTGTGCAAACTCAGGTGATTATTACGACGTCTACACCGAATAGTTATATTAACAGTATTGCAGAAAAATATGGGATCCCGGTTTTTATTAATCCACTTCACAAAGGGATTGCTGAAGACTGGAATTTTGCATTTCAGAGTGTGAAGACCCCTTTACTGACTCTGTCACATCAGGATGATGTCTACGAAAAAGAGTATATAGAGAAAGTGCTGGAGGCATTAAACGCGGAAACGAATCCGTTGATTGCTTTTTCAGATTATTATGAGCTTCGGAATGAGACTGTGGTAACATCTGGGTGCTTGTTGATGGTAAAGCGTCTAATGCTTTTGCCTTTAAAATGGAAGTTTTTTAGAAAGAGCAGATTTGTGCGACGCAGGATTTTGTCTTTCGGTAATGCAATATGTTGCCCCTCAGTGACTTTTGTGAAAACTAAAATGCCTAAGCCACTTTTTAAAAACAATATGAAGAGCAATATTGACTGGCAGGCATGGGAAGAAATTTCTTGTTTAAAAGGAGGATTTATTTATATTTCCAGACCATTGATGAAGCATCGTCTGCATGAGGCGTCAACGACTTCAGGACTGCTCGCGGTAGATGGCAGAAGAAATGAGGATTTATATATGTTTCAGAAATTCTGGCCGTCATGGATTGCCAGAATTATTGCCAGGATTTATCGGGTGAATGAAAAATCAAATTCTTTAAAGTAAACGGAAAGGAGAATACTGTGTCAAAAGTATCAGTGATTGTACCGGTTTACAATAATGAAGCATATGTAGAAAAATGCCTCCGTTCTGTGATGCAACAGACGTACAAAAATTTAGAGATCATTGTGATAAACGATGGCAGTACAGATAAGAGTGGAGAAATAATATGGCAGTTAAGTGTAGAAGATTCAAGTATAATTTTGTTGAATCAGTAGAAT
>CAOJHI010000045.1 GCA_948436005.1 uncultured Lachnospiraceae bacterium | reverse complement strand
TGCTTCCAGCCTCATAATCTGTGATCCCTTCTACTTCCTCTGAAATTCTGCGTACAATTGCTTCATCCACATTCGGACCGATATAAGCCCGCACAGAACTGTCCAGGCCATCAATCACACGATCTTCCCACTGGTTCATATCATTTTTATCAGGCGTAATTCTGATGCTGAAGCTTGTGCCGTACGTCTTTTCAATTTCTGAAACAGTGTCACTGGATGTTTTGTATATTGATATAAATACCAGCACAAAAAAGGCAAGGAAGAACAGTATTCCCAATAAAAGCAGGTTACTCTTTTTTCGGGATAACGATAACAAAATTCGTTTTCTTTCTCTCATAAACTGTACTTTCCTCCTTCTTTTACCTGTACTCCGTGCTACTCTATCATAGACAGTACTCTGATTGGCTCCAGCTCCAGTGTTTTCTTTATTACTTCGTTTACACTATAATAAACGATCAGAAGCATCATAGCAAATACAAGTAAAGTCGTCTTCACCTCTACCTTTGTTGTCAGCTCCTTCGGCGGCTCCACTCCTGTCCTCTGATTTTTTGCCATCTCCGCCACCTTGCTGTTTTCTCCGCGCGCAATCGCTGCCTCTATTTCTTTTTCCGTATAGACTTTCTGCTCTCCTCCCCTGTTTACTGCCCCGTATATCTGGTTTCCAATCCCTGGCGTGACTGCCAGGCTCACGATTAGGGCAAGGAAAAATGCAACAAGGCCAATCGCCAAATGCTCTCCTAAAAACTGCTTTCTTATCTCCTTTCCCGTAATTCCAAGGGACATCAGAATACCAGCCTCCCGCTTACGCCTTTTCATCGAATGCAGGATTACCAACATCAGAAGCAAAACGCCTGACGTCACTATGACTACAAGGCAGACCGCCATAATTATTTTAAGTGTCCGCAAAGGCTTTACTGCTTTGCTGTACAGTGCATCGTCCCTCACGAGTTCATAATATTTCCAGTCTATCCAGTCGAGTTGTCTTACCTTTTCCATAACTTCGTCCAACTCTGCCGGGTTTTCCACAAAAAACTGGCTTGTACTTAAATAATACGGTTCCCCGCACAGATCATCCAAAGCACGTCCAGTCTCATTGTCTGTAATCGCCCAGTTTTCCAAAATATCCTGCTCGTTTGTATATTGCGTGGCGGCCTGCTGGTAGGTCATTTCAAAAAGTCCTACTATCTCTGTTTTCACCGCTCCAAGTGATTCAATCGGATATTTCGCCCATACATTCGTCGAAGGAAAATCCAGTTTCACAATATCTCCCAGTTGCAAATCATTTCTTTCAGCAAAGCTTTCCGAAACAATACATTTAAACGTATCCTCTGGTGTGATATGTCGGCCTTGGGTAAGCCGGAATGCACCGTTATAAAACTGTTCAAAACGATAACTATTCTTGGCATGGTAACTCCAAGTAACATACATTAAATTCTTAGTATCTTCTGGATCATAGAGCAATTGATGCTCATGCGTTGAAAAATAGTCATAACTCCATACTTGATATCCTGGAATCAGCTCATATTCGTACAACATCACATTGGCTCTGCTGCCAATCTCATAATCTGTGATCCCGTCCACTCCCTCTGAAATCCTGCGCACCAAAGCTTCATCCACATTTGGCCCGATATAAGCCCGTATCGAACTATCCAACCCTTCAATCACTCGATCTTCCCACTGATTCATATCATTTTTATCTGGCGTAATTCCTATGCTGAAGCTTGTACCATATGTCTTTTCGATTGCTGAAATGTTTTCTTTGGATATGTTATAAACTGATATAAATACCAGCATAAAAAAGAGAAGAAAAAACAGTATTCCAAACAAAAGCAGACTACTCTTTTTTCTGGATAACGATAATAACATTCTTTTTGTTTCTTTCATAAATTATATAAAAATACAATAGCGGCGGCCTTTACTTAGTTTTTATTAACAATCTACATCATTATTCATAATTAGCTCTTGTCGTAGAACTCCTTGAACCCTCTACCAATGATTGATAATTATTATAATTCTGCGTATTTGCATCCCAACACGCACAGCTCGCGCCCTCACACGGACACCAGCAAACAGACATTGCTAAAACACTATTACTTTTTCTTTCGTAGTTCTTTTTCAGTTTTCTCATATCGTTGCCTCCAATCGCAATAATATTTCTTTGCCCTGTTACACGCCGCCGCTATTGTACTTTTACCCCTCCTCTCTGATTTTTTCTGCGATACCTTTGACTGTAAAAAATTCAAAGGTTTCTTTTGCAATCATTTCTGCCAAATTAACCTGGAATCTTCTTTCGATCTCCTGTATCACATATAACCAGTCTACCACAGGAATTCCCAACGTATCATCCAAAAGATTGACCTCCCTGTCATTTACATGAATCCCTGTATAGTTTTCTACGATGCTCTGTACTGTTTCTTCAATTTCCTCTATATTTTTCCTGTTTTTATCTTCCATATTCACGCCTCTTTCTTTTAAACGACCTCTGTATTTTCTTCTAATCTTTCCAAAAGCTTATCCATTTCCTTTTCAAAATCCTGGCTGTCCTCCCAAAGACAGATCAGCTGCGCCTGCTTCTCTGTATTTTTCAGGACAACGGAATCTTTATCAAAACACAGATAATCTGCTTTCCTTGTCTCCGGATCCAGTTTCATGTAATGCGGGCTGACACAGAAAAAATCCACCGGGAACTGATATTTGCCCATACAGCTTTCTTTCATATAGGCAAGATATGCATCTCTTCGCTCTGTATCCATTTTGCACACGTTATAATACAGGTTGAAAATCGCAGCATCCACATCCAAAGCACGGGAAACCACTGCCAAAAGCTCTCCAAAATGAAAATGCTCCTTTTCGCTTACCGGGAACATTCCGCCTGGAATCTCCACTACTACAATATCCGGATTTTCTCTGTCGCAAAGCTCTTTCACATACTTATTTAGATTCAGAACTTTCTTCTCAAAGCCTTCTGCTTGGTCCAGGAAAAAGTCCGGAAGCTTCCTGTTCCCTGCATTGCATACCGCCGGGTCAACGCCAATGCCCAAAACCTGATACCCTTTTGTCCGGATAAATTCGCAGGCTCTGGCAAATGCCTCAGCTTTTGAACACTGTTCCCCCTGACCCAGCATCACAAGAACGGGAATCTCTAATTTTTCCATGCCATAATGCGGAAGTTCTTCTGCCTGAAATGGCTGTTCAGGCTCCGGCACAGCCCTCTTCTCTTCTTTCCTGTTCCTGTTTTCCTTCTGGCACTCATTAATCACACAATATTCATACAATTCATTGACAAATGTCTGTCTGCTCTTTTGACAGATTTCTAATTTTTTCTCTGCCGTTACAAAGCTCTCTTTGTCTCCGCCCTCAATTCTCGCAACACATATCTCACAATTCTGCAGGGCAGGGCAGTTGATGCACTGTTTTTCTGTCAAACGCCCAAGGTTCAAAATCGGCTCCATTTTAGGAATACACAGTCCCTCATCCACATTTCCAATCGAAAATGCGGATTCATTTTCCACTACCTTTTCACATGGATAAAATGTCCCGTCAACAGACACAAAAATTTTTCGCATTCCCGGTATGCACGGCCCTCCATGATGTACAGACTTTCTCATATACCTTCCTTTTTTGAGTCCATCGAAAAATTTCTGTTTCATTACACAGGTAGTTCTGAACATCTGGTCTACCTGTTTCTCCTCCAGCATGCCTGCAAGGTACATCAAGGCTTTGAGATACATGTATTTTCTGTTTAACCGGAATGTGTTTTGATAATGAACCCATTCCTGATTTTTCAGATTTGTCTCTTCTACTTCATGATACTGTACCGCATGCTTCGGAATCAGCTCTGTGTGATCAAAAAATTCTGTTATCTTTTTCAAATCCACTTTGGGATTTAAGGTAATCATAAAGCCGAGATTTTTCCAGAATTCATAATCCTGCTCTTTTATAACGGCAATATTTTTCATAATCGTATCAAAAGAGCCTTTTCCTGTGCGGAATTTTCTGTTTTGGTCATGCTCTTCTTTGGGGCCGTCCAGACTTACATGAACAGTAAACTGATTCTCTGAAAGAAATTCCACCACTGACGGAGTCAGAAGTGTCCCGTTTGTTGTCATCGTAAACGTATATTTTCTTTCACCCATACACTTTTTTATGTAAGAAACGCATTCCCGTATCAGTCCAATTTCCAGAAGAGGTTCCCCGCCATAAAAGGAAAAACACATCTCCCCGATCTCGCTGGAATGGCGAATAGCATAATCAATCGCCTTTTTGGCTGTCTCAAAAGTCATTTTCCTATCACAGTGTTCTCTTGTGAAATAGTTTCCGGAATATGCGCAGTATGCACACCGGAGGTTACACTGCTGAGTCACCTGCAAAACCACCTGCCGTACCCTGCACTTTGCATAGTGCTCCAAAAAATCAGTATCCGGGTGGCGGATCTCCTCCACAACATTCTCCTCCAGGATTCCCATATCACAAAATCTCTGCAACGCAGGGCAATGCTCCTGATCTGTTTTCCCCTGCTCATAAGCACGAAACTCTTCGAAGCTCTCTCTGTCAACAGGAATGACAGTATGTGTATTCCTGTCATAAATATAAGTTCCTCCGCATGTTTCTATTGTTTTTATAATGACCTTTTTCATGTGTTCCTCCTCGAAAAAGTAATTTGCTGTCCCAGAGTTTCATCCTTACATTTTATCTGATTCAAACCATGTTTATTAATGATATTTTTTATTATTAGCTTATATTTTAACATCGTCTCAAATTGAAGTCAACTTTTATATCCGTCTCTGCACAATCGAGTAGTGGAATGGCCAGAAGCCAGTTTCTCAAACCACAAAAAGAAAAAATACGCAAAAGCACAGATTTCGGTAAAATCTATTGACGCGAAATATAACATTAGATATAATCCAAAACAAAAAAAGACCGGTCTCGTTTATGATATGCCCCTGAAAGACTATTTATAAAGAATACCGCCGGAGAAAACCGGGCAAAAGGAATTTCTCTTGCCAATGATATTTGCAGAAATTATCGCCGTGAAGGATTGTTCTTTGATGAAATACTCGACAAGATGAAGAACGGAGGGTAATAATGGACGGGTTACAGCTAAAGTTATGTGATATTCAAGGCAGACTGTTTGAGTTATCTGCCGAAAAGAAGTATGACAGTGCCGCTTTTGTGAAGGCATTTATGACATCCGACACCGCAAAGGCGCTTGACTCCGATTATAACCGGATGCAGTGGGCAGGCGAAGAATATCTGCTTGAGGAAATTGTGTCTGCCGCAAGCAGTTCATTAATCTCAGGCGGAGAAATATACCCCACTGATATTCTGTACTGGATTGGCTACATCTACCGCTATTGGCATTATTACAGCGGAGAAGACAGCGCAAAAATATATAAACAGGCCCCTGTTGAAACAATGAAACGCAACTATATGATATTTCACACAATGGATCCTGTTCTGACTATCGAGGATTTAAAAGAGATTCATAATCAAACATGAGGATGGAGGTGCGATATGGCACTTGAAAATAAATTGGGGCTGACCAGTTCTGCCGATCTTGCCCGTGAGGAAGAACGGATCAGCAAGAAAAAGGCTGCGGAACTTTTTGAAAAAGGAATTCTTGATAAATTAGAAGCTGGGAAGTTTTCTGCGCTCAAGGCTATTCATAAATATCTATTCGACGAAATTTACGACTTTGCCGGAAAAATCAGAACAGTAAACATTGCAAAAGGCAATTTCCGTTTTGCCCCGGTGATGTATTTGGAAGCGGCGCTTAAAAACATTGATAAGATGCCGCAATCAACTTTTGATGAGATCGTAGAAAAGTATGTTGAAATGAATATCGCCCACCCATTTCGGGAAGGTAATGGACGCAGCGCCCGTATTTGGCTGGATCTGATTTTCAAAACCGAGCTTCACAGGGTCGTTGACTGGAGCAAGGTAGATAAAGAAGATTATCTTCTTGCTATGGAGCGCAGTCCGATTAAGGATATCGAAATCAAACACCTGCTGAAAAACGCCCTGACGGATGACATCAACAGCCGTGAAATCTATATGAAGGGCATCGACCATAGCTACTACTATGAAGGTTATACATCCTTTAAGACAGAGGAAACGCTTTAATCAGCGTTTCCTAAAGGACAAAGTCTCCCTTCCTCCAGCTCATACACGCGGTCACACAGAACTTCGATATCCTCCCGGTTATGGCTCGCCAGCAAAATCACCTTTCCCTTTTCTTTCATCTCAAAAAAAAGGGTACGCATCTGGGCAACTCCCGTCTTATCCAGACCGTTCATCGGCTCGTCCAGAATCAGAATCGGCGGATCCTCCATGATCGCCTGGGCAATCGCAAGCCGCTGCTTCATCCCAAGCGAATAAGTCCCTACATGTTTTCTGGAAAAAGGCTCAAGGCCTACTATTTCCATCACCGACTGAAGATACATGCGGTTCATCTTATTGCGGATTCCATATAAAAATTCGAGGTTTTTCATTCCGCTTTTATTTCTTAAAAATGCCGGTTCTTCTATAATAATTCCAATCTTTCCGCTAATATCTCCCATCCTTATATCATCGCATGAGATAGAGACAGTGCCTGAATCCGGCTGTAAAAAACCACAGATGCACTTAAACAGCACACTTTTTCCACATCCGTTATAACCAATAATTCCAACAATTTCTCCGGGTTTACAGGTAAAGGTCACATCCTGTAATACTTTATTATCCCGAAAAGACTTTTGCAGATTTTCTACTCTGATTGAAACTTCTTTCATTCCGTTTCTCCATTCCATTTGAACTGATTTCGATGTACTCCCAATGATGCGATTCCAATGGCTGCAACAATATAGGCCAAACTCAGGCCAAAAACTACCGTAACAGGCGGCATAGCTGCATAGATATAATTTTTTGTAAAAAACTGCCCGGTCTGCAGCCAGGACACCGGCGAGATCATATGCAACCAATAAAAATTATGTATGCCGAATGCCTGTGAACTAAATGGCAGAACAGCCAGAAATCCGACACACGTCAGAGCTACTGTCCTTCCAAAACAAAGACCAATCCCAAAAAGCAGGAAACCAAGCAATGTAAACACCAAACTATCCAGCCCAAATGCAAGAAGCGCTGCCTGCCATCCGTCTATCTGCTGAAGAAACGAATAGCTCAGGCCAAATGTTACATCGAACTCCTGCGCTGCATTTGTGAGGGACAGCGTATGGAGCATTTTGCCCCAGGAAACCGTCCAGTCAATACGCGGATGCTGATGCAGCAGTCCCATCAAAAACAAAGAGAGCGTAAAACTAAAACTACTTTCCAGGATACTTTCCAGCTGTGCTGCCGCCCAGCGTCTTTTGCCCACCCGAATCATCTGATACATTCCGTTCCGGTTCAGGTAAGGCGCTCCGGAAAAAAGATAGACTGCTCCCAATCCTACGGCCGCACACATAAAATCATTTGTCATAACGCTTAAGATAAACCATGGAGAAGCCGGGTAATCAAGTCCCTTTACTGCACGTGCAAGACCCATATAATCTAAGTCCATTGCCCCAAACAGTAAAATCAATAAAATCCCGGTTCTCATCTGAAAAAAACGATGACGATAGAGCTGAAATGTATACTGAAGCTGTCGCCAGAACTTACCCATTCCGTACCCTCCTTTCCACGCTTTTGCAAATGGCGGCCCCAATCAGAACAGATAAAAAAACTCCCAAAAGGAAAATAGCAGCTACTGTCAGCTTATCATTTCCGAGTGCACTATAGTTAATCAGGAAAAAATGATCCGGATCCATCAGATATTTTCCACTTCCAAACACAACACTGATTCTGCGGATCAGATGATGTGCCATCACCGGAAATGCCAGGACAAGCAACCCATTGGTAGTATACAGAGAAACCAAGGACGCCAAAAGCGCCAGGACAACCGCCCACACTCCCTGACATATACTGTGTATCCACAAATATGTAAGATAACTTCCGTTTTTGAGCAGTCCGGTAAAACCTCCAAACACAGACAGTATCTCCAGTTCACCAATGCCTGCCTCCCATGGATACCGGCAGCGCAGAAGGGCTATATAAAGCATACGGCCTAATACCATAGAAGCCTCTGCCGACACTGCAATCCATATACATTTTGAAGTTACATAATGAATCAATTTACCTCTGGAAAGCGCATACTTTATATAGCCCTGTTCCACATCCTCCGCAAAGCAGCGTCCATACGCCAGGGTCGTAAACAGATACATCAAAACCGTTGTATTACTTCCCCAATCCCGATAAAAGCTGCGCAGCACTGAAACTCCAGCCTCTGAAAACTGCTGTGGGCCCAGAAAATGCACCGCACATACCCCTATGATTGCCAGAAGAATCTGCCACGAACCGAGACACCGGTACAGATCAGTTTTCCAATATTGTGTTTTCATGAAATAAGCTCCTCTCCGGAAACTGCATCCACCAGCATTGTCAACGTATATTCGCTTTCATCCGTCTTTTCCGTAATATAAATAAGCCAGGCCGGAACCGTAAAATAATCTGTCTTCTTTTGCCCCTGAAGCACCGCCTGATACAGTATGGCATCCGTCACAATATAATCCGCTTCATTTAGAATTTCATTGTATTTATTTGCAACAACTGTAGCGATCTGTGAAAAATCTTTTAGCTGCAACGTCTCCTCTTTTGCTTCAAATGTAAAAAAGTAATCAACTTCCAGATTTTCAAGTCCCCTGCGTGACCAGAGCACACGGATCGGCGCATTCATATCATTATTATCCGGAAACACATATTTGTGATAAACCGGAAGCCCCTGCCACGTCTGATGCATTACATAATAATATGCATCATCCTATCTGGTCCAGGATTCTCTGTAATACTCACTGGTAATATTCCCCGTATGATCCTCCCATACTTCCTTTTCTTCCATCAGAGTATGCGGCAAGGTAAAGCTTGAAACAAGACATCCTTCCGTCGTTATCCCGATTTTTTGCAAGGTTTCCCTTACTGCATCCAGAGCTTCATTTGCTGACATCCCGTCCAGATCTTCTTTCCCTACATATTCTTCCGGCAAATTATCACGATCATCATAGTGTAGAGCCGCACGGTAATAGTATGCGTCTGGCGTATTATACACCACACTTCCGCCAGCTGATAAATTGTAAAAATCCTCTGTCAGCAAATGAAAATACCCCGGCTCTCCCTCACCACCTTTTTCTTCTACCTTCTCCTTTATCTTCTTTTCTTCCAAGCCATCCAGAAAAACAGCTTTTACTGTCTCTACATCCGGAAGCTGAAGCTGCACGCGGCCCGCCTTTAAATTTTCCAGCTGCACGCCGTCCGCTACCTCAAGCCCAGCATCAAATGTAACCTTTTCTATCGTATTTTCATAATGTTCCGGGAACTCACAAATGGTCTGTATGTCACTCCCAGCCTGCTCCGGACGGCCTGTACAGCCGCCCAGAAGCAATATTGCTCCTGTAAGTAATAATTCAAAAATTTTATTTTTCATCCACAACCACCCGACTCCCTATCGCAGGCTGCCCGCTGCATGATATGACAACCTGTGTCTGAATCCCTCTTTACTTTCCTAGCAGTAAAAGTTCCCTGAAGGCCCTAAGCGTGTAGTTATTCACCGCTTGCCGAAGAATCGGCAAAGTGAAAGTCTCCAAATAACAACTTAGTCTCCCGTAAATGCCAAATAGTGCGTTTGCGAGAGACTATTGAGAGCTATTATGTTTCTTTTCTCCTCATTAATTTTTGAAATAGTATTTCCGTCAGCAAGTGGGCTATTAATAAAATCCCCTCTGTCAAAAAAATACAAATTATATTCATCGAATATTGTTGAATATTCTCAATGTTTCTTTCTGCAAGGAAATATAACAATATCGGAACGAAACATAACCAAATATACTTTTTTACCGTTAACGAATATTTATTTCTAAATTTATGAAACAAATACACAATCATTACACCACAAATAATCCAAAGCACGGCCAGCAAACCAAACGCAACATAAACAGAAATACCGTAAAAATTTTGGAAATGAGCATATAACGGATAGAGACTCAATGAATAGCTTCCGCATCCTGATGAATTCAATTTATCTTCAAGTTTGCGATAATCATTGATATACGAACTTCTGTCCAGTTCTATTATTCCACTTGTTTTATTGGCATAATGAATTTTCAGGCCATCCGTAGGTAAAGCATTCTCCTGCACGCTAAAGCTTGGCATTACTATGGATTGATCCACATTAATAAACCCGGATCTTCCTGTATAAATCATACTGTTTCTTTCAAAAAAACCTATCACAGAAAAATCATAAGATTCATATAAGTATTCCGCCTCAAACACATCTCCAATTTCATAAATCCCCGAATACCCGTTTCCTAATATTACTGGAATACGATGATCTTCCATAACAAATTCTGTATCTTTCCACATTCGTCCAATATTAATTTTTAGTTGATATTTGTCCACTACATTCTTACTGACTTGCAAACAGGCTACACGATCAGGATTTTCCGATAATTCATTTGTATAACTGTCAAAATGCTTTCTGCCATTCCGATACACATCCAATGGTTGATTGTATATTTCCAGATACACAAAGTTTTGTAAATCATTATACAAATTGTAGAATGCAGTTAAATCTACTTTTGCAGGATTCTCCTCATGCTGTAAAGCACATTCAATCCTTTCACCAAGCCGTTTCTTTTCTAGTGCATTTATCTTTATGGATGTATACAACCTGCCATTAAAAATCGAAACAACTGATATTATAAACAAAAGTAATGTGCAGCCCAAAAAGTAGCTTTTCTTTTTATCACGCTTTTGTGCCATATTACACCTAATACTTTCCCACTGTGTAGTCCTCATCTTCTACTGCAGTCCCACTTGCTCTCACTGTTGTGTATCCCCATACTCTTCCAGAATCACCTCTATAAGGCCCCAGTACATTAATGGAAGTTCTTGTATAATGATATTTACTCACTACACTACCGCCCATTCGTATTTTCTGTTAATTTCTTCTTTTTTATAGAATTTCGTGCTATTAGTTATATTCTCCTTTATTTTTGTTAATATTTTTTTATTATCTTTAAATATTCTAATATTTTCTCGTGATTTTGTCAATATTTAATTAGTAACTAATATTTTTTATTGACACTCTTCCCCATTTATTATAAAATTTAAGAAAAACTGATTGGAGGTGAACCTTTTGTGAAAAAGAAATTCGCACTGACTCCCAGCGAAGAGCGCGTCATGGAACTTTTGTGGCAGAAAAAACGTCCCATGACCAGTGTGGAATTAGCGGAGCATGCGGAAGAAGAGCAATGGAAAAGCAGTTATGTCTATATCCTGATCCGTTCTCTTTTGAAAAAAGGCATGATCGAAGTCTGTGGCTCTGTCCAGTATGCTTCTCAGTATGCAAGACAGTTTCGCCCGCTTCTCACCAAAGAAGAATATGCCGCAAAGCTGGCTCTGTCCCTTAATCTGAATTCCAGCTCTGTCTCAAAGGTAGCTGTTGCACTGGCTGAGGGAGCTTCCGCAGATTCTGAACAGATCATTGCGCAGCTCGAAGATATAATTCAGCAGCTTCGCCAGAAAGCGGAGGAATAGCGTATGGGATTTACATTCTGGTCATTCCTTGTTGCACTGGCATGGTGTAGTATATTCATTTTCGCTCTGACTCTGTTTCGAAAACACGTTACACTATCCGGGAAGCACGGAGCCTTTGCTTTGATTCTGGTGTGCATACTGTGCATTTTACGTATGTTTCTCTCATATGATTTTTCTTTCAGTAAAGGAATTGATGTAGGTGGTGTCTATACCACATTTTCTGACTTTATGTTAAAAACTACATCCGCATTTGATTTCTTTACAATTTCCCCTTGGGAAATATTTTTAATCTTATGGGGACTGGGCGCTGCCGCAATGCTGTTTCGTTTTTTTATACAGTACCGCGCTTACACCAAAAGCCTTCGTCCATTTTCTTCCTGCCAGTCAGAGCAGGTGCAAACAGTCTCCTCGTCGGTTTTACATGACTTCGGAATGAAAATAAATTGCAGTATTCTGTGCATTCCCGAGTTGCACATGCCGGGCGGAATCGGAGTTTTCCACAAAAAAATTCTTTTGCCTGATTACAATTACTCAGATGAGGAGCTCTACTTCATACTGGCGCATGAATACTGTCACTTTCGAAACGGTGATCTGCTCCTGAAATATATGATTCACATTTGCTGCTGTCTGCTGTGGTGGTTCCCACCCATACGGCTGTTGCAAAAACAGATCATGCAGGCAACTGAGATCCGATGCGATATGAAAGTTTCCGAACATCTATCCCTGCCATTCAGAATTCGGTATATGGATGTTCTTGTACAGAGTATGAAGCGGGCCGATCAAAAAGATGGCCGCAGAACTGATGTGCCGTATATCGTGGCATTATCCGAGACTGTATCTAAAAGTACTATGGTCGAACGCTTTAAGATTTTGTCGAATGCTCCAGAAATTAAAACAGGATCACGCAATACGATCCTATTCGCAATTATTATTTGTATCTTCTTTTTTGCTTCCTATCTGTACCTTCCACTTCCATCGTATGAAGCTCCTACAGAACAAATTGAGGGAAACGGAAGCACATACATTGACCCGGAGTTATCCTGGTTATACATAAAAAATGGAAACTATTATCTGGTAATAAACGGTTCAGATACCGTACAAGTTGATGAAATTATTGAAGTCCCTATCTATGTTGCTGGTGGCATAACTTTCAAGGAGGAAACTAATGAAAAATAAAACAAATATTACAACACACACTCTTAAAGTTTTTACGATTGCTACATCATTTTTCTTAACCGCTTTCGTAGGATTTTTTCCATTAAAAACTCAGGCTTTCACACCATCTTCTACTTCTTCATATTCAATACAAGCAACTGACACTATTGTTTATAAATTTCGAACCTATAATGGAAAACGGCAATACCGTCGCTGGAATCAAACTAGAGCCTGCTGGGTTGACCCTGACTGGATTGATCTCAATTAGGCAAATCCCTGCAACTTAACTCAAAAGAAACCCCTACCATAAAAAAGTACCGGCTGCATTTTCAAAATGCCCGGTACTTTTTCTATCCACAATTTTCTCAAATCTACTGCCGAATCGCCTCTTTCATCCTCCTCACATACTCCCCGATATACTCCGGCGCTTCCTTCCCATGCTCTTCGAGCAGCCTGACAATCGCAGACCCCACAATCACTCCGTCGGAAAGCCCCGCCATCTGTTTCGCCTGCTCCGGCGTTGAAATGCCGAATCCAATCGCGCAGGGAACGTCCGTGTTCCGGCGCACCATCTGCACCATGGAAGCCAGGTCTGTCTCGATTTCATTTCTCACCCCGGTTACGCCGAGGCTCGATACAAGGTACAAAAAGCCTTCTGCTTCCCTCGCGATCATTGCTACCCGTCCTTCTGACGTCGGCGCAATCAGTGAAATCAGATCAATACCATATTTACGGCATTCCGGAAGAAATTCATCACGTTCTTCGAACGGCAGATCCGGAAGAATCAACCCATCCATTCCTACCTCGCTGCACGTAGAAATAAATCGCTCGCTGCCGTAAGAAAATACAACGTTCGCATACGTCATAAACACCATCGGGATTTTTACATCACGGCGGAGCTCCCTCACAAAATCAAAAATCCGGTCCGTCGTCACACCGCCTGCAAGCGCGCGGATATTCGCGGCCTGTATCACCGGGCCTTCCGCTGTGGGGTCTGAAAAGGGAATACCGAGTTCAATCAGATCTGCCCCGTTTTCCGCTGCTGCACGCACGGCTGCTGCCGTTGTCTCAAGATCCGGATCTCCACACGTAATGAATGCGATAAATGCTTTTCCGTTTTTAAATGCTTCTCTGATGTTACTCATGGATATCCTCCCCTCTGTAGCGCGCAATGGCCGCACAATCCTTATCTCCTCTTCCTGAAACGGTAATTACAATAATTTTATCCTGCTCCATGGTTGGCGCCAGCTTTCTCGCATAAGCAACCGCGTGCGCAGACTCGATGGCCGGAATAATCCCTTCTGTCTTTGAAAGATATTCAAAAGCCTCCACCGCCTCATCATCCGTGACCGGCACGTACTCTGCCCTTCCGATATCGTAAAGGTGGGCGTGCTCCGGACCCACGCCCGGATAGTCTAGCCCTGCCGAAATTGAATAAACCGGAGCAATCTGACCATATTCATCCTGGCAGAAATAGGATTTCATGCCATGGAAAATCCCGAGTTTTCCGGTATTCACGGTAGCTGCTGTCTCCCACGTATCAATCCCGCGTCCGGCCGCCTCACAGCCAATCAGCCGCACGCCTTCGTCCTCAATAAAATGATAAAAGCTGCCGATTGCATTGGAACCGCCGCCGACGCAGGCCACAACGGCATCCGGAAGCCGCCCTTCCTTTTCCAGAATCTGTTCCTTGATCTCTTTTGAGATTACAGCCTGAAAATCGCGCACAATCGTCGGGAACGGGTGCGGCCCCATCACGGAACCCAGGCAATAATGGGTATCTGAAATCCGATTCGTCCACTCGCGCATTGCCTCTGAAACCGCGTCCTTCAGCGTAGCCGTGCCTGCCTTTACCGGAACCACCTCTGCGCCCAGAAGACGCATCCGGTATACATTAAGCGCCTGGCGGATTGTATCTTCCTCCCCCATAAACACCACGCATTCCATTCCCATCAGCGCTGCGGCTGTCGCCGTCGCAACGCCGTGCTGTCCTGCTCCCGTCTCGGCAATCAGTCTCTTTTTTCCCATCTTTTTGGCAAGCAGCGCCTGGCCGAGCACGTTGTTAATCTTGTGGGCGCCTGTATGGTTCAAATCCTCACGCTTCAGATAAATTTTCGCCCCGCCCAGGTCCTTCGTCATTTTCTCCGCGTAGTAAAGCCGTGACGGACGGCCTGCATAGTTGTTAAACAGCTCCGTCAGCTCCCGGTTAAACTCCGGGTCCACTTTATACTTATTATATGCCTCTTCCAGCTCAATCACAGCATTCATCAGCGTCTCCGGAATATACTGCCCCCCATGAATGCCAAAACGTCCTTTTGGATTTGTCATCTTCTCTCGTCCTTTCCGGCAGCGGCTCTCACGGCTGCTGCAAACTTTCTCATCTTTTCTCTGTCTTTTACGCCGTTTGTCTCAATCCCTGAACTGACGTCAACCGCATATGGATGCAAAGCCCGTACCGCTTCCTCTGCATTCTCTGCATTCAGGCCTCCGGCCAGGAAATACGGCCTTTTCACACCTGCAAGTACGTTCCAGTCAAATGTCTGCCCTGTTCCGCCTCCCGCAGAATCAAATAAAATAAAATCTGCCTGGCTGTTCTTTGCCTTTCTGACTGTTTCCCCGCTGTCTGCACCAAAGGCCTGTATCACCGGCTTATCTGTTTTTTCCCTAAGGGCTTCCAGATAGCTCTCATCCTCATTTCCATGCAGCTGTGCTATATCAATCACACCTTCCTGCAACAGCCGCGCTATAAAATCCGGCTCTTCCTTCACAAACACACCCACTGCAAGGATATCAGGATGTAAAAGAGCTTTCAAGGCCGCCGCCTTTTTTTCATCCACATACCGGCGGCTCTTCGGAGCAAACACGAAACCGATATAATCCGGCATCAGCTCATTGGCTGCCGCAATATCGCAGGCTCTGGAAAGCCCGCAGAATTTAATCCTTGTCATAACGAATCCTGCCTTTTCCCTCCAGTCCTATCAGGCGCCCCTTTGAGCTCGGCAAGCTTCGCTGCCTTATCCTCTGCCCGCATGAGTGTCTCCCCGATCAGCACTGCATCCGTACCCGCTTCCCTGAGGGCTCTGATATCGTCTGCATCGCGGATTCCGCTTTCTGACACATAAATCACTTCCGGCGGAATCAGACTGCGAAGCCTTCTGCTGTTGTCTGTATTTACCGTAAAATCCCTGAGATTCCGGTTATTGACACCAATTACTCTTGCCCCCGCCCGCACAGCGGTTTCCACCTCCGTCTCGTCGTGCGCTTCAACCAGAGCAGACAGGCCCAGTTCATCACAGATATGGATATATTCCCGGATCTGCGCCTCCTCAAGAATGGAACAGATCAGCAGCACTGCCGATGCGCCCAGCACCTTTGC
>CAOJHI010000044.1 GCA_948436005.1 uncultured Lachnospiraceae bacterium | reverse complement strand
TTTGTAACTTATTAAATTTATAGCTCTTGTGGCTATATCATTATTATACTAGGAGAGATATTTATGGACATGGACAAAAGAATGGAGAAGGAATGGAAAGAAGCCTTATATGCAGGCGAGCAGGCTCTGAAAAGTCTTTATGCTGCGCGGGAGGAACTGCGAAGGGCAAGAAACTGGGGCATTTTTGATATAGTAGGTGGAGGCTTTTTTGTAAGTATGCTGAAACATTCAAAAATTAATCGGGCCTCCTCGTATATGGAAGCTGCCCGAAATGACTTGCAGGCTTTTGAGGGAGAATTGCGGGATCTGGCGTTGCAAAGTGAACTGAAAATAGAAATTGGTGATTTCCTTACTTTTGCTGATTTTTTCTTTGATGGTTTTATCGCTGATTTTATGGTTCAGTCTAAAATTGCAGATGCAGCGCAGCAGGTAGAGCGTGCGATTTTTGAGGTACAAAATGTGATGTCGCGGTTGCGGGGCATATCTTTGTAAACAGATGGTTAAGAATTGATTCTGAAAAAGAATCTTTCAAAGAAAAACAGAAAGAATCTTGACTGGCATCCAGGATATCAGTAATATAGACAGAGGAGAAGCTGGATAAAAGCAAAAATATATGCAAAAGAGGAACTTACATATGAAAACCTGGAATGATGTAGTGCTGGTGCCGGAATTTGACGAACAGGGTGTTGCCTGTTACCGGCTGGATGGCGGAGATTATCTGAATGAGTATTATATTGTATCGGAGGCGGAGACAAGAAAGCTTTTGAACACACCGGAGATTGTGGGGTATGAGGTGTATAACTGTCTGATTCCGTCCACCTCCCAGATGCTTTATTATCTGAAAGAGCAGAAAAAAGTTACGACAGCGAATATTCTGTCGATCCTGCGGGGGGCGTTGAATTATCCGCTGGAAGAGAGCTGCTACAGAGAGCATATCCGTGTGCATGATATCAGCTTTCTGTCAAGCGAGCGTGTATTTGACAAGGAGGAGATCGTGGGGCTTGAAATCAAATACAGCAAGCTTACGATGGTTCCGGACAGTACGCTGATGATTGGAGACATTATTGCGAGCGGCGAGACACTGATTCACTGTATGCGCTATGTGATTGACTTTTACAGAGAGCATGGAGCCAGGCTGCGCAATATCATCATTTTTACGATTGGCGGAACGAAGGGAATTGATATTCTGGAAGCTCTGACGCGGGAGATACGCAAGTTCTGGCCCGATTTTGAGGGCTTTATCACAATCTATTACGAAGGGATTTTCACCACCTATCAGGACAAGGGCGTATCAGGTATCAATTTGCCGGATGTTGATTTTTACTGGAAGGGCGGGATTGTGGCGCCGGAGTTTCGAAGAGAGACACTGTCCATGTGCAGTCCTCTGTTTGAGAAATGTATCATTTACGATGGCGGGGCCCGCCGCTATGAGATTCATGAACATGTGGAAGAAGTACTGGAGTTCTGGCAGGGAATCGCAGAGCGTGCAGACCAGATTGATTTCAGGGAACTGCTGGAAGAGAAGCTGGGTTATGCGCTGCCGATCAGTTATGAAGACTGGCTGATTGCCAATCACTACGAAAAGATTCGTCCGGCTGATACAAGATGGCTGTACCGGCAGGAACAGGGGTATGCGGAGAGTATGAAAAACATCACGCTCAAAGAACTGGCGGATCAGAGGATCGCCGAGTTCACAGATGCGTTGCGCAAATATATTCTGTAAAATAAAAAGGAACGTGGCTTGTGAAAGCTACGTTCTTTTTTTGTGCGCGGAACTAAATCGTCTTCTATTTCAAGATTCGGAGGAACGTGTTTCAAGGACTTTTGCCTATTGTTATTTATGTTGGGCGTTGATTTCCTTCCTGTTTATCATAGTGAGTTTCTTCCTTCCGTGCGGCACCCACATTGTACCATGAAATAAAATATTAGATTTAGAAATTTCCATTTTGTATTTCATGGAATTTTTGCGGGAAAATTAAGAAATCCTTTCGTGACAAAATGAAGGTTTGCTATTATACTTAGGAAAGAAGGAAATAATTTGCAGGATTATGAAAGGTTGATTCAAAGATTGTTTCAGAAAGATCATCTATGGAGCTATTTCAGAAAATGGTCCAGAAAAAAGATTCAGGAGATTGTGTTTATGAAAGTGTTGGAGAAGAACAGACAGAAGTTACTGCTAATTAGTGTGGTTATGCTGGCAGGCCTTGTATTCAGTGGGTGGATGTTTTCCGCCGTACATGCATTGGCGGCTGAGAGCTTCGGATATTTTGACGAAGCGGGGAATTGGGTCGAAGGAGTGCCCGGTGAATCGGGTGACTGGGAAATGTCAGATGTGGAATCTTATGAAGAACCATCATTGGAGATGGATGCACAAGAGGCGGAGCCTGTGAAAAAAACAGGAAGCTATACGCCTGCTGAGGGCTGGTCCGTGGATGATTTTGCCAGCACAGAGGATAAGACGGTATACAAACAGGATGGATATGTGGGTACCGAAGGGACATCGACGATTGCCTGCAGCTATCTTGATACGAATTATTCTGTGTTGGAGTATGAGCAGCTTCGCGATATGCTGACCAATAATCTGTTGTACAGCAATGTCAATGCACAGATCAGTGCGAGCGCTGTTTACACGAATGCAAAGGATTATCTCTATATTCTTCTGGTTGATGATACATCGCAGGATTATCGGAACATATATTGTTATGCAGTTGGGGATTATCGCTGCTTCTGTGTAGAAGTGAAAGAGTATCGGGCTGAAGCAGAGGCGCTGAAGTCACAGGGCGTGAAGACACCTCAGGAGACAGGGCAGAAAATTGCGGAAAGCTTTGTCTGGAATTCATAAGAGGAGTGCCATATGATTCAGGATATAGGGCCGCACAGATTTCATAATGAATACTGCCAGGTTGCAGTGCAGGACGATAGCCAGGTAATATGCTGCAGGGGGCGGGAGATTCTTGTGAATTGTAAAGAGGATGAGATTTCCTTTCCGACTTATGGCCAGGTCATCAAATGCTTTCCCGAATTTGCAGGCAAAGAAACGTACTTGTTTTCGATTGATCAGGTGACTTACTTTCTGTTTCGTGGACAGCCGGGGGAGTTCCTCGCAGAAAGGGCGGCTGACGTGTTTCCGGAGTTTTCGTGGCAAAAGCCGGAGCGGATGCGCACCGCTTTGCCGCGGGAGAAGGCCTTTGCAGGTGTGACAGGAATGCAGCTTTCCAGTTGGTATAAAAGCAGGAAATATTGTCCGTGCTGTGGGAGCGTGCTGGAGCATAGTACAAAAGAGCGGATGCTGTATTGTCCGGAATGCGGACAGATCGAATATCCCAGGATATGTCCGGCTGTAATTGTTGGTGTGATCAATAAGGACAGGATTCTTCTGACAAAATATGCAGGCAGGGCATACACAAAATATGCTTTGATTGCAGGATTTACAGAGATTGGCGAGTCTGTTGAAGACACAGTGCGCCGTGAGGTGATGGAAGAGGTTGGGCTTCGCGTAAAAAATATCCGCTATTATAAAAGCCAGCCCTGGTCATTTTCCGATACATTGTTGATGGGATTTTTCTGTGAGGTGGACGGAGAAGATACCATTCACCTTGATGAGACAGAGCTTTCTGTAGCAGAGTGGCATGCTGCGCAGGAGGTGCCGGAGGATGACGGAGTCAGTCTTACAAGGGAAATGATGCGTGTATTTAGAGAGAAGAAGTTGTTGCAGAGCTGATTTTGGAAGAAAAAATTGTATACAAACCGCTGCAGATATTGATTTTGTCTGTGGCGGTTCGTTTTGTGTCACAGTAAAAATACCCCCTGCTATGCAGGGGGAGAACAGATCTATAGATATAAATATAAGTAGAATAAAAGTGAGTCTGCAAAACCACAAATAAAATAACACAGAAAGTTCAAAGAATGGACGTAAATAGTTTAGGTCATACAGAATGGGAATGCAGGTAATCATATCGTTTTATTTATAAAAGCTCAAGTACAACAGCCTGATATCCCTGAAGCCTGGCGGAATTGCCATTTACATTCAGCTGTGGGTAATTATTCAGAAGGATGCGAATCTGGTCAGCGGGTAAGCAGACCTCCTGCGGTTCTTTCTGATAATTTGCCAGTACAAGAAGCGTCTGCTGCTTCGTTTTGCGGAAAAACGCCATCAGGTTTTTCTGTTCCCTCAGATAGGGAATCATTTGGCCGTAGACGATGGTTTCCTTATAGTCAGGATTTTTCCGCAGTGCAATCAGCTGTTTATACCAGGAAAAAACAGAGTTCTTGTCATGGAGCTGGGATGCAGCGTTGATGGAAACATAATTCGGGTTTACCTGAAGCCATGGCGTGCCTGTGGTAAAGCCTGCACAGGGGGCATCACTCCACTGCATGGGAGTACGGGCATTGTCACGGCTGTACATGGCTACTGCTTTTAGTGCATCCTGTTCCGAAAGTCTGGCATTCAGGGCATTTTGATATTCGTCAAGGGTGCTGATATCGTCTACTTCGTCAATTGAGGTAAAACGCGTATTTTCCATGCCAAGTTCCTGCCCCTGATAGATAAAAGGAATACCGCGCATCATAAGGCTGATAGTGCCAAGCATTTTTTTGCTTGTATCATTTATTTCTTCATTGGCCAGGTAATAGCTGGCGCCGCGCGGTTCATCATGGTTTTCAATGATATTTGCATAAAAACCAATATCCTGGATTGCCTCCTGCGAATCAAAGCAACAGTTCTTGTAATCCTCCGGTGTGATGGTTTTACGGTCATACCAGCCTTTATCGCTTCCGCCAAAACAGGTAGTGGAAAAATCAAACATTGTGGAGAAATGGCCGTTTTCTCCGATGAATTCTTTCAGCTCTTCCGGTTTGGCGTTGAATACTTCGCCGACAGTGAAAGCATCATACTGATCAAAGGTCCGGTTTTTCATTTCCTGAAGGAAGGTTCCGACGCCCTGTGCCTCTTTTAGCATATTGTGAATGGCGGACAGGCCGTCCGGGCGGTCAATTGGATAATCATGGAAGGGCAGCGTTTTTTTGATATTGATGATTGCATCAATCCGAAAGCCACCCAGACCTTTGTCCAGCCACCAGTTGATGTTTTTGTAGATTTCTTCACGGACCTCCGGATTTTCCCAGTTCAGATCCGGCTGTTTTTTATGGAAAACGTGCAGGTAGAGCTTGTCCGTACCGGGAAGGGGGTCCCAGCAGGAGCCGCCAAAATAAGACCGCCAGTTGCAGGGAAGTCCTTTGGAAGCGTCTTCGAGATAAAAATATTTTCCATATTTTCCGTTCGGGTCCTCCATTGCTTTCTGAAACCATTCATGTTCGTCAGAACAGTGGTTTACAACCAGATCCATTAAAATTTTAATGCCGCGTTTTTGGGCCTGCTCAATCAGCTCATCCATGTCCTCCATTGTCCCGAATCTCGGATCAATCTGATAATAGTCTGCGATATCATAGCCCTGGTCAGCCAGCGGGGAGAGATAGATCGGGGAGAGCCACAAAATATCAATACCGAGTTCAGCGAGATAGTCCAGTTTCTGTATAATTCCACGGATATCTCCGATTCCGTCTCCATTCGTATCATAAAAACTTTTCGGGTAAATCTGATACGCAACTTTATCATGCCACCATTTTTTCTGCATCGTAGATCCCTCTTTTCTGATAAATTTATGCATTTTATGATAAATAAAGTATAGTGTCATCCGAAAAGAATGTCTTACAGTTATGTGATCAAAAACTATGATATTTTGACTTTTTAAGGCGGTATTGCAATGGTGTGGTTCCGGTTTGGCGGCGAAACTCGCGGAGAAAATTGCCCAGGTTAAAGAAACCGCATTCCAGGCAGATTTCAGTGACCTGCATGGAAGTATCAGTGAGCAGTTCCAGCGCGCGGCGGATTCGGTATTCATTTATATATGTAATCGGAGAGGTGCCGGTCATTTTTTTGAAAAACCGGCAGAAATACTGTTCATTCAGGTTTAAAATGGCAGCCAGATCATGAATACATATTTTTTCCGTATAGTGCGCATGAATAAAGGAAAGCACGGTTTTGATATTTTCGACATTTTCATTTTTTGGATTTTTGGTCTGACAGAGCAGGTTGTATTCAGCGAGGTATCCAAGGATATTTAAAAGGGATGCTTTGGCAAAAATCTGCGGTACCGAAGGATCGGGAAGCGTTACAGAGGCGTCAAGCCGGTCAATCAGTTTTTCATATTCCGAAGAAATGGAAGCATAGCAGGCCGCAGAAGGCGAAACTATACGCGGAAACAATAGATTTCCATGCGCGAGAGGCAATAACAGGCGGCTTTGCGCATCATCATTGGACAGGAAACTGAGTATGTAGGGTGAAAATACAACAGCGGATTCCACGCAGCACTCCGAGCCGTGAATCTGGTGAAGCTCCCCGGAATGGACAAAAAAGAAGCATTCCGAGTGGATTTCGTAGCGCTCTGTGTTGATTTCAAGCGTGAAATGGCCTTCCTTAAAATGAATGATTTCAAGCTCTTCATGCCAGTGCAGAGATGTAAAAAAGCTGCGCGTAAACGATTCAGCGTGATAGCAGGCGCAGCGGAACGTCTGGCTGCCGTGCGCGTGTTTCTCTTTCAGAGAGAGCGGATTTTGTGAATGCAAGGTGGTTTCCTCCTTTAGAGAGTCTGCGAATCCAAAAAATTCGTAAGTTTATGATAACATATCTAACTTGAGTTCACTATCTATTTGTATTATAATTATAAAGAAGTACATTTCGGGGTATGGTCTTGATCAGACAGGAAGGATTTCATATGTACAAAGAAAAAATTGACGCTTACATCGACAGCAGGAAAGAGGAACTGCTGAATGATTTGATGACGCTGGTGCGCATTGACAGCCAGAAAGGGGAACCATTGGAAGGTAAGCCCTTTGGGGAAGGACCGGCGAAGGCGCTTTGGGAAGCAGAAAAGCTGTTGCAGACATACGGTTTATATGTGAAAAATTACGATAATTATGTGGTAACAGGAGATCTTTTTGAGGGAGAAAAGGGACTGGATGTGCTGGCGCATCTGGATGTTGTTCCGGCCTCGAAAGACTGGACTGTGACACAGCCATTTGAACCAAAGATTGTGGACGGAAGGATTTACGGACGGGGGACTGCGGATGACAAAGGACCTGCGGTTGCTCTCCTGTACGCTCTTCGGGCGATTAAAGAGCTTGGGATTCCGATGAAAAGAAGTGTGCGTATTGTGCTTGGCTCTGACGAAGAGTGTGGTTCCGGTGATCTGGCGTATTATTACAGTATCGAAAAAGAGGCGCCGTATACGTTCACTCCGGATGCTGATTTCCCGGTGATCAATATTGAGAAGGGACGGCTGGAGGCAAGCTTCCATGCGTCGTTTGCGGATGGACTGAAGCTGCCCGGGATTGTCAGCCTGGCTAGCGGCGACAAGGCAAATGTGGTACCGCAGCGTGCAGGTATGGTAGTTGGCGGTATTGAGAAAACGGCGCTTGCGGCATGTACGGAGAAGGTGACAGCTGAAACAGAAGTTCTCTTTACCATTCGGGAAATTTCAGAGGAAATGCTGGCATCTGAAATGGAAGAGAGCCTGAATGTGGAATATATCCGGGAGGCCATGAAGGAAGCAAAAATAGACTGTGATTCTGCGGTATTCTTTTTTGTGGAGGCACGGGGGCAGGCAGCTCATGCGTCTACTCCGCAGGAGGGGAAAAATGCGCTCACGGCAATGCTTCGGCTGGCAGCAGCGCTTCCGCTTGCAGATTCAGAAGGAAGTCAGGCTGTGAGGGCGCTTGCAGAATTGTTTCCATATGAAGATACGTGTGGAAAGACACTTGGAATCTACCGGGAAGATGAGGCGTCGGGCGCTGTGACGCTGTGTTTCAGCATTCTGCGGTTTACGGCACAGGAGCTTTCAGGTATTTTTGACGCGAGGCTGCCGGTTGGGTGCACTGAGGAGAACACGAAGGTTCCTGTGAAAGAGAAGCTGGCAGAGCACGGTATCGGCATGGATGATAACAAAATGGTGAAGCCCCACTGTGTGCCAGGAGATTCTGATTTTGTTAAAACACTGCTTGGAAGCTATGAGCGGTATACAGGAATCAAAGGCGAACCGCTTTCCACAGGTGGAGGAACCTATGTACATGAGCTGGAGCGGGGCGTGGCATTTGGATGTATGGTACCGGAGGTTGATAATCATATGCACGGAGACGACGAATTTATGGTGATCGATCAGCTGGTTATGAGTGCGAAAATTTTTGCTGATGCGATTATTAAGGTCTGCAATGATCTTGCATAGCTGAATGGAATGTGCAGCATAGGAAAAGGAAAAAAGACAGGAAAGGCGCAAAATAGATTCTGTATAGATGTCTGTATAAGAAGCACAGCACATGCCGTAAATAGGATTACAGGAGCCGTAAAACGGTTCCGGCAATTATAAATGAAACTCCGGTGGATCGGATATTGTGATGATTCCGGAGAGAAAAAGGAGAGGGTCATGATGAGAACACCAGGTACAGCAGCACTGGAAAAAATCTACGGAGAGAGCGAGGTAAGCCGGAAACGTTATGAGTCACTGGCAGAGAACTTTGAAAAACTGTTTCATTCAGACAAAATGGAATTCTTTACAGCTCCCGGAAGAACGGAAATTGTCGGCAACCACACAGATCACAACGGGGGAAAGATTCTGGCAGCCAGCATCAGCATGGACACGATCGGAGCTGCTTATCCAAGCGGTGACGATATTGTGACAATTGTCAGCGAAGGCTATGCCGGAAAAGTGGTCATTGATCTGAAGAAACTGGCGGATGTGCCGAAGAACAGAGGTACCCTTTCCCTGGTGGCAGGCATGCTGACAGCAGCGAAAAAAGCCGGTTTTGAGGTGGCAGGTTTTAATGTCTATGTTTCGACAGAAGTGATCAGTGCAGCCGGTGTAAGTTCCTCTGCTTCTTTTGAGATGCTGATCTGTTCGATTGTCAATTACTTTTTCAATGAAGGGAAGATGCGCTGCATTGATTATGCAAGACTTGGCCAGTATGCAGAAAATCATTTCTGGGATAAGGCCTCAGGCCTGATGGATCAGATGGCATGCGCAGCAGGCGGAACTATTCTTCTTGATTTTTCAAAAAGTGATGAGGAACTCTGTGAGCAGGTAGATTTTTCTTTTTCACAGATCGGATATGATCTGGTAATTGTAAACACGGGAAAAGGCCACGCAGATCTGAGCGAGGAATATTCCAGTGTGCCGCAGGAGATGAGGCAGGCGGCTGTGGCAATGGGAGCGAGTCTGCTTTATGAGCGGGATTTGGATGCGCTGCTTCAGAATCTTTCAGGGATTGACAATGACCGTGCGATTCTGCGTGCGCTGCATTTTTATGAGGAAAACAGGCGCGTGGACGAGGCGTATGCAGCAGCAAAATCCAAGGATGCAGCAGCGTTGCTGGCGGCCATTGAAGCGTCAGGGCATTCGTCCTGGGAGTGGCTGCAGAACTGCTATTCCCTTCAGGACTATAAAGAGCAGAAGATCACACTGACCCTGGCACTGACAAAGCTGTTCCTTGACAGGACAAAACGGGGAGTGTGTAGGGTGCACGGCGGCGGTTTTGCAGGCGTTATCGCATGCGTGCTGCCAAAAGAGGAGACACAGGATTATGTGAACTATATTTCCGGATTTGTGGGTAAGGAAAATGTGTATCCGATGAACATCCGTCTGTTTGGGGCAGGACACGTGGAATAATTTGTGGCACTGAAAGGCGGATGATGAAAAATCAGATGTTGAAACTATTTTGAGGACAGCAGAGAATGGATGCTGTGTGAGAAATAGGGGCAGAAAAGCGTACTTGGTCTGGTAAGAACAAAGCATTATAATTCCCGGCTGAAATTAAATATGAATTCAGCCGGGAATTTTTATGCGCACAGCCGTTCAAAGCAGCATAGTCAGTAAAGCTGACGGATGCCCGGTACGCGGGTAGGGGCAGAAGAATATTTCCTGCCCGATATTCATTAGACGTGTACAAAGAAAATACCGCTTAGTCGGACAGCAAGCGGATTCCAGTGATATCGGAAGCAATCATCATGGAATAATTCGTGTAATATACCACAAAGCCTGGCTTTGCCCCGTTTGGTTTTTTGACATGCTTTTTTTCGATATAATCAATCTCTACTTTTTCCGCGCCGCGGTTTTTGGAGTAATGTGCGGCAAGCCGTGCGGCTTCCTCAAAGGTCCGGTCCGGCAGCTCTTCCCCGCGGGATTTTACAATCACATGCGAACCGGGCGCTCCTTTGGCGTGGAACCACCAGTCGTTTCCGGAGGCCAGCTTAAAGGTCAGTTCATCGTTCTGATAATTGTTTTTTCCGACATACATATCATAGCCGTCTGAGGAAAGATAGTGAAACGGCGTGGAGGTAATTTTTACTTTTTTTCCGGTATATTTGCGCCGGATATAGCCGGCATCGGTCAGCTCCTCCTTAACCTGCACGAGATCTGCTTCCGAGAGCGCCATGTCCATGAAGGTACAGATGGATTCGAGCTGTGTGATCTCTGCCTGTGTTTCCTGAATGTGTTCCGAGAGCGCTTCCCAGGTGCGTTTCAGTTTGTTGTATTTTTCAAAATATCTCTTTGCATTTTCCTGAGCGCTCATGGTATCGTCAAGCGGGATTGTGACCATTTCATTTGTATAATAATTCAGCGCTTCCAGCTTTTTGTCCCCGGGCTGTGCTTCGTAGCCATAGGTATTCAGAAGTTCGCCGTAAATCCGGTACTTATCGCGTTTCTCTGTATCTTTGAGCTGACGGCTCTGCAGCTCGTATTTTTTGCGGCAGCGGTCCAGTGCAGTGGTTGCAATGCGGCGCAGGTCGGAAGATTTCTGGCGGATGCGCGTTACCGTATTTTTCATGGCGTAGTATTGCTCAAGCATCGCTGAGGCAGACGTAAACGGCACACATTCCAGATCCCGGTAAAGGGTGAGCGGGACAGAGGAAAATTCAACCGGGATTTGGTTCTGGTCATAGATAATAGCGGGTGAAAAACGGGAAGCCCGGACGTCTTCCATCATCAGGGTAAACTGACGGTACAGATGCAGCTGGGCCAGCTCTTCGATGGAATTCGCGCTCTGAGCGGATTCCAGGGAGGCACGGTGGCAGACCTCCTCTGCGATAACCGGGCTGATACCGGTATAAGTCGTATAGATTGCCTTTGCAAGCGGCATTGGTTTGGAAAACACAGTACTGCAAAATTCCTGTTCCGGGGAATCAAGCGGGTTACATTTTTCCTGCGTCATTGCAATAAAATACGGACGTCCCGGAAGTACCTCGCGCACGGAGCTGGTCTGTGCGGATACGTGTTTGATGCTGTCCAGAATCATCCCCTTATCGTCACAGAAAATGATGTTGCTGTGCTTGCCCATCAATTCTATGATCAGATCTTTGTGGCAGACATCGCCCAGCTCGTTAAAATGCTCGATTTCAAAATGGATGATCCGTTCAAGTCCCGGCTGCCAGATGCGCATCAGCTTGCCGTTGCCGATGTGCTTGCGCAGAAGCATACAAAAGTTCGGTGCAGTCATGGGGGAAGGTTTATTCCCCTCTGTCAGGTAGATGAGCGGCAGGCTGGCACTTGCCGAGAGAAGCAGTCTGCGCTGTCCGGCAGGGCCCTTGAAGGTCAGCAGAAGTTCGTCCGGTTCCGGCTGTGCAATTTTGCTGATTCGCGATCCTTTTAATTGCTCGCTTAATTCTGAAACAATATTTGAAATGACAATTCCGTCTAATGCCATAGAAAAGTCCCCCTGTTCTGTTGTGAAAAAATTCTCTTAACCTGCCCATCATATCAGATTAAAAAAGAAAAGACAATTGCCATTGACGGTTTTTCAACGATCGTTTATAATAAATCCAATATGGACATTTATGCCCGGAAACTGTTTCGGGCTTTCGTATGCACAGGGGTATATTAGTAAATAGAGTGTTGCGGCAGGATGTGCATGCGGGTAGGTCAGAAGAAAAATTTTGCCCGATTGCAGGAAGCTTTTCGATTTACAGATTCCGGTCAGGAGAGGAAACGACAATGATTAAGAGCATGACAGGCTTTGGCCGATGTGAACATCACCAGGGCAGCAGGAAGTTTACAGTTGAGATGAAAGCGGTGAATCACCGCTATTTTGACGTAAACATCAAAATTCCAAAGAAATTCAGTTTTTTTGAGTCAGCCATTCGCATGGAGCTGAAAAAATACGTACAGCGTGGAAAGGTTGACGTATTTGTTACATATGAAGATTATACAGAAGAAAATGCCTCGCTGAAATACAATGAAAGTATTGCGGCAGAATATCTGAAATATTACCGTCAGATGGCGGAAACCTTCCAACTTGAGGATGATGTCCGGGTATCAACGCTGGGCCGCTGTCCGGAAGTGTTCACAATGGAAGAGCAGGATATTGATGAAGCGGAAATCTGGAGCGTGCTCGGCGAAGCCCTGAAGGGGGCGTGCAGCCAGTTTGTGGAATCGCGTGAACGTGAAGGAGAAGCTTTGAAGCAGGATATCCTTGACAAATTGGAGAGAATGGAAGAAAATGTAACTCTCGTTGAAAAACGCTATCCGGATATTATTGCAGAATACCGCAAAAAACTGGAAGACAAGGTGAGAGAACTGCTCACAGATTCACAGATTGACGAAAATCGTCTGGCATCAGAGGTTGTGCTTTTTGCAGATAAGATCTGTACCGATGAAGAGACGGTGCGTCTGCGCAGCCATATTCATACCATGCAGCAGGAGCTGCGCGCAGGAGGGAGCATCGGACGTAAGCTGGATTTTATTGCACAGGAAATGAACCGCGAGGCTAATACGATTCTTTCAAAAGCAAATGATCTGGAAACGTCAAATATTGCAATTGATCTGAAAACGGAAATCGAAAAGGTCCGTGAACAGATTCAGAACCTGGAATAATTCGGAGGACCGCATGGCAGATTTGGTCAACATTGGTTTTGGCAATTATGTAAATACGCAGAAAGTGGTTGCTGTAGTCAATCCGGATGCTGCGCCGATCAAGCGGATGGTGCAGAATGCCCGTGAGGCGCAGAAAGTGATTGATGCCACACAGGGCAGGCGTACCAAGTCAGTGCTTGTGCTCGAGACAGAACAGATCGTTCTCTCTGCGATGCAGCCGGATACGATAGCCAGAAGATTTGCCGCTAATATAATGGCAGAACAGGATATGAAGGGAGAAGAGCAATGAACAGAAGGGGAATCCTCGTAGTGGTTTCCGGTTTTTCCGGGGTCGGAAAAGGTACGCTTATGAAACAGCTCACAGAGCGATACGGTTATTATGCGCTGTCTATATCCGCGACGACGCGTGCACCGCGGGAAGGCGAGGAGGATGGACGGGAATACTTTTTCAAGACCAGAGAAGAGTTTGAAGAACTGATACGGGAAGACCGACTGGTAGAATACGCATGTTACTGCGGCAATTATTACGGAACGCCGCGGGATTATGTGGAAGACCAGATGGATCAGGGCCGGGATGTGATTCTGGAGATTGAGCTTCAGGGCGCTTTGAAAATCAAAGAAAAATATCCGGAAGCGCTGCTGCTGTTTGTCATGCCGCCGGATGCCGCGACATTGGTGGAGCGTCTGAACGGGCGCGGTACGGAAGCGCGGGATGTTGTCCGGGAGCGGCTTGCAAGGGCAGTTGAGGAGGCGGCCGGAGCGGTGCAGTACGATTATATGATTATTAATGATGATCTGGAGCAGAGTGTGGAAGAGGTACACTATCTGATTGACAGTCAGCATAATAAAATAAGCCGGAACCTGGATTTTGTAGAGCAGGTTCGCGAAGAACTTATCACATTTTCGAAAGGAGAATTATAATATGTTGCATCCATCTTATTCTGATTTGATGAAAGTAGTAAACAGTGAGGTAGAGGAAGGAAATGAGCCGGTAGTAAACAGCCGTTATTCGATTGTTCTGGCAACGGCAAAGCGTGCGCGCCAGATCATTGCGCGCCAGTCCAAGGATGATCTCGATGTGCTGGTGGTGTCAAAGCCGCTCTCCAAAGCAGTTTCAGAATTAAATGAAGGAAAGATCAAGATTGTTCCGGAGGAAGAAAAAGAAGAAATACAGGCCGAAGAGTGAGACGGAAACGGGGTGTGATGAGCATTGAAAGAGGTTAAACAATTCAGCAAAAGTTATATTCTGGTGTCAGCGCTGTATGTCGTGCTGGGGATTGTCCTGCTTGCATGGCCGGGTACCTCAGTAAAGATGATCTGCTATGGCCTTGGTTTTGCGATGGTGGTTCTCGGCATCACATATGGAATTATTTACTTTACCAAAGACAATCTGGCCGGTTTTTTACAGATGGATTTGGTGATCGGTATCATTTGTCTTTCTTTTGGCGTTTTTATTTTGCTCAATCCGACCTTTTTGTCAACGGTGCTTCCGTTTGCAATGGGGATTATTTTACTTTTGGGCGCAGTGGTCAAGATTCAGAGCTCGATCAATATGCGCCGTCTGAAATTCGGAAAATGGTACCTGGTGCTATCTGCGCTGTGGTGATTATTATCATGGGCATTGTGTTGCTGTGCAACCCGTTCCAGGAAGAACAGTACATGATCCTTTACATCGGCATCTGTCTGATTCTGGATGGACTGACGAATCTGACTTCCCTGATCTGCATTCAGATGCGGGTGAGAAAGCTTGCGCGGATTCAGAAAGAGCATCCGGAGGTACAGCTGAAGGATCTTCTGGAGCAAAAAGGAAAACATGACGGGCAGAATACGGAGATCATAATTCCAGAAGGAAAAAAGGATACCGGGAAGCAGGAGTAATCCATGAAAATATTTTTTGTTTCGCTTGGATGTGATAAAAACCTCGTTGATTCTGAAGAGATGTTGGGTCTGCTTGGCAGCAGAGGCTATACGTTTACGGATGATGAGACAGAAGCAGATGTGATTGTGATCAATACATGCTGCTTTATTAATGACGCAAAGGAGGAAAGTGTCCAGGCAATTCTTGAGATGGCAGAATATAAAAAAGCCGGGAGCTGCAAAGCTCTGATTGTGACAGGCTGCATGGCGCAGCGCTATCGGCAGGAGATTCTGGATGAGATAGAGGAAGTGGATATGGTGCTTGGCACCACTGCGTATGAAGAGATCGTGCAGGCAGTGGAGCAGGCAGTCGGAGGCGTACGTGCAGTGGAGGAAAAACCTCTTGCCTATCTTCCGCAGCCGGGTGAAAGCAGGATTCTGACAACTGGCGGCCATTTTGCATATCTGAAAATTGCGGAGGGCTGCAGCAAGTGCTGTACATACTGCATTATTCCGAAGCTTCGCGGAAAATACCGCAGCGTTCCGATGGAACGGCTGATCGCGCAGGCGCAGATGCTGGCGGACCGGGGCGTAAAGGAGTTGATTCTTGTTGCGCAGGAGACAACGGTTTACGGAACAGATCTGTATGGAAAGAAATCCTTGCATCTGCTGCTGGAAGCTCTGTGTAAAATATCGGGTATCCGTTGGATTCGTGTCCTTTACTGCTATCCGGAGGAGATTTATGATGAACTGATCGAGACAATGAAACGGGAGGCCAAAATATGTCATTATCTGGATCTGCCGATTCAGCATGCCTCAGACGATGTGCTGCGTCGTATGGGACGCCGGACAACGAAACAGGATTTGCTTGCGATCATTGAAAAGCTCCGCAGGGAGATACCGGATATTATACTGCGTACAACGTTGATTGCAGGATTCCCGGGGGAGACGCAGGAGCAGCATGAGGAGCTGATGGATTTTATTGATGAAGTAGAATTTGACCGGCTCGGAGTGTTTGCCTATTCTCAGGAAGAGGATACACCGGCAGCGAGGATGCCGGATCAGATTGACGAGGAGACGAAGCTTGCGCGGCAGGAGGCGCTCATGGAGCTTCAGCAGGAGATTGCCTTTGAAAAGGCAGAGGCGATGGTGGGCCGTACGGTCATTGCTATGGTGGAAGGCAGTGTGGCAGATGAAAATGCCTATGTTGCAAGAACTTATGGAGACGCGCCGAACGTAGACGGCCTGCTGTTTATCAACACCGGTGAGATGCTGCATTCCGGAGATTTTGCGAAGGTACGGATTACCGGTGCGGCAGAATATGATTTGATAGGAGAGATTGCAGATGAATTTGCCGAATAAACTTACTGTATTTCGGGCATGTATGGTACCTGTTTTTGTGTTTGTGATGCTGTGGGACGGCTTTGGCGAATATGGAAAATATGCGGCGGCAGCTGTCTTTATTCTTGCAAGTGCCACGGATTGGCTCGATGGGTATCTGGCAAGAAAAAACGGGCTTGTGACTGATTTTGGGAAATTTATGGATCCCA
>CAOJHI010000043.1 GCA_948436005.1 uncultured Lachnospiraceae bacterium | reverse complement strand
AAGCTGAAGATTTTAAATGCGGTTTGTAAGCTTTATCTGACCGTGATTCGCGGTACGCCGGTTGTTGTACAGCTGTTGATTATTTATTTCGTAATTTTTGGTTCTGTCAAGATCGACAAGACATTCGTGGCGATTCTGGCTTTTGGCCTGAATTCCGGCGCCTATGTGGCGGAGATTATCCGCGGTGGAATTATGTCGATTGATAACGGACAGTTTGAGGCTGGCAGGAGCCTTGGCCTGAATTATGTGCAGACAATGATTTATATCATTTTCCCGCAGGTATTTAAGAATGTCCTGCCAGCTCTCGGCAATGAGTTTATTGTGCTTTTAAAAGAGACTTCCGTAGCAGGTTATATTGCTCTGGAAGATTTGACAAAGGGCGGCGATATCATCCGCAGCCGTACATACGATGCATTTATGCCGCTGCTTGCGGTAGCTGCGATTTATCTTGTCATGGTGCTTGTATTCAGCAAACTGCTGGGAGTTTTGGAGAGGAGGCTGCGGAATAATGAACGGAGATAAGGTACTCATTAAAATAGAGAATCTTCAGAAGAGCTTCGGTTCGCTTGAAGTTCTGCGCGGTGTGACCACGGAAATCAGGCAGGGAGAGGTTGTGGCAATTATCGGACCTTCCGGATGCGGCAAATCGACGTTTCTGCGTTCCTTAAATCTTCTTGAGGAGCCGACAGGCGGGACGATTACCTTTGAGGGCGTGGATATCACGGACAAAAAAGTAAATGTGGACCGGATGCGGCAGAAGATCGGCATGGTGTTCCAGCAGTTCAACCTTTTTCCGCACATGACAATCCGCAAGAATATCATGCTGGCTCCGGTCAAGCTGAAGCTCATGACAGAGGAGGAAGCTTCGAAGCGGGCAGATGAGCTGCTGGAACGAATCGGACTTCCGGATAAGGCAGATCAGTACCCGGATATGCTTTCCGGCGGACAGAAGCAGCGTGTGGCGATTGCGAGAGCACTTGCAATGAATCCGGATGTGATGCTGTTTGACGAACCTACCTCGGCGCTTGACCCGGAGATGGTAGGAGAGGTACTTGATCTTATGCGCGAGCTGGCTAAATCCGGGATGACCATGATTATTGTCACGCATGAGATGGGATTTGCAAAAGAAGTTGCGACCAGAGTTTTGTTTATTGATGAGGGAAATATAAAAGAAGAAAATACACCGGGAGAGTTTTTTGCTCATCCGAAAAACCCAAGGTTGAAGGATTTCCTTTCAAAAGTGCTTGTCTGATTTTGTTTTTTCGTGTAGAATAGCAACGATTGGATAAATGCGAAATGGGATGGGAGAGAGGACGAACCAGGGGAAACTGTACAAAAACGGGGTTCCGATAAAAGAAGTCACCCCTTATTTTGTACAGTTTCCCCTGGTTCTGACTTTGAAATCGCATTTTGCAGTTGCTGAGTATCGAAAATAAAAATCAGGGGGAAAAGATGCAAGCGGGCAGGGGAGAAAAAAAGAAGTTATTTTGGATGCCAGTGCTGACAGGGATTTTCCTTGCAGTGCTGGTTTTGTTTCTGGGGCGGAATGCACGTGCGGCGCTGCCGGAGCCGGTGGTCAGGGGGATTGATGTGTCGAGATGGCAGGGAGATGTTGACTGGGCGAAGGTGAAGGCAGACGGCGTTAGTTTTGTCATGCTGGGGATTGGCAGGTACCGGGATGGGAAGGGAATTCCGGATCCGAAGTTTGAGTACAATATCCAGAATGCGCTGGCACAGGGAATTGAGGTTGGCGTTTATCTGTACTCTGAGGCGCATAACGAAGAAGAGGCGCGCCGAGAGGCAGATTTTGTGTTGGAACAGATAGACGGATACCGGATTTCTTATCCTGTGGCTTTTGATATTGAAGATAATATTCACAGAGTCATGACGACACAGCAGAGGACTGATATTACACTCGCATTTTTGGAGGTAATCGAGAAAGCCGGATACTATCCGATGATATATGCGAGCGAGAGCTGGCTGACGTACAGTATGGATTTGGCGCGCCTGACAAAGTATGACAAATGGGTGGCGAGATGGAAAGGTGAGCCGGTGTTTGAGCCGGTTTCCATGTGGCAGTACAGCAGCACAGGAAGAGTGGCCGGTATTGCCGGGGATGTAGACCTGGATTACAGTTATAAGGATTATACGAAGATTGTGGCACCGCGGACAACGCCTGCGTTCCGGCTGCCCAAAGAGACGTATGGCTGGAGGCAGGAGGGGAAATACTACTGCTATCTGGATGAGAACGGGCAGAAGGTGACAGATGCCTTTCGGGTAATTGACGGCAAAACGTATTATTTTAATTCCAAGGGATACCGTGTGACGGGATGGCAGAAGATCGGCGGGAAATATTATTATTTCTGGAAAACGAAAAATCCGGGCTCCATGAAAACCGGCTGGCATAAGGAAAAAGGGAATATGTATTACCTGGACCCCGCTACGGGCGCGCGGGTAACTGGCTGGCTCACAGTGGGGGAACGGAAATATTATCTGAATAAAAATGGAATTGTCCAGAAAGGCTGGCTGGCGTTCGGGAAGACCCGGTATTATATGAATCCGAAGAATGGCCGGATGTGCAGGGGCTGGGTAAAGATAAAAGGAAAGTATTACTATTTCAGTTCCAAAAAGGGACGTATGGTGCGGGGCTGGCTGAAAGTAAACGGAAAACGGTATTATATGAATTCTTCCGGGGTAAGGCAGACAGGCTGGCAGAGGATCAATAAAAAATGGTATTATTTCAATAAAAAGACAGGAGCTATGAAAGTGAACTGCAAGACCGGCAGATATGTGTTTGGTCTGGACGGCGTATGTAAAAACCGAAAATAGCGGATAGAGAAGCATCAGGCCGGTCCGTCCGGAAACAGCGGATAGAAAAGCAGCAAGCCGGTTTGTTCGGAAACAGCGGATAGAAAAGCAGCAGGCCGGTTTGTCCGGAAACAGCGGCCGGGACTCCATACGGATCAGAAGCGGTAAAATCGCGTTGCAATTCAGAATTAGGAATGGTATACTGTACGCGGCAGTAAGAGGGGCGGCAGAATTTACCGGAATTGGGAAAATTTCTGCAAGGCCAGTATCAATGAAAAAACAGATTAGCAAGGAGAATGACAATGAGCAAGAGACCAACAGTTTTAATGATTCTTGACGGATATGGATTAAATGACAGAAAAGACGGAAATGCGATTGCACAGGCAAACAGACCTGTGATGGATGAATTGATGGCTACGTGTCCGTTTGTAAAGGGAAATGCCAGCGGTCTGGCAGTCGGACTTCCGGATGGACAGATGGGCAATTCTGAGGTAGGCCATCTGAATATGGGTGCAGGAAGAATCGTGTATCAGGATCTGACCAGAATTACAAAGGCAATCGAGGACGGCGACTTTTTTGAGAATGCAGAGCTGAAACGTGCTATGGAAAATGCAAAGGAGCATGACTCCAGTCTGCACATGTACGGTCTTCTGTCTGACGGCGGCGTACACAGCCACAATACGCATCTGTATGCGCTGCTTGAGATGGCAAAGCGTTATGGCCTTGAGAAAGTTTACGTACACTGCTTCCTGGATGGCCGTGACACACCTCCGGCATCCGGAAAGGATTATGTGCAGGCCCTTGCAGACAAGATGCAGGAGATCGGTGTTGGCGAGATCGCAACCGTAATGGGCCGTTATTATGTGATGGACCGTGACAACCGCTGGGACCGTGTGGAAAAGGCATACCGTGCGCTGGCTTACGGAGAAGGCGAGCAGGCTTCTTCCGGTGTGGAAGCGGTTGCGCAGTCTTATGCAAAGGATGTGACGGATGAGTTTGTTGTACCGACTGTTGTGATGAAAAATGGTGCGCCGACGGTGACGATTCAGGATCATGATTCTGTGATTTTCTTTAACTTCCGCCCGGACCGTGCGAGAGAGATCACGCGCGCTTTCTGCTGTGACGATTTCACGGGATTTGAGCGTGGAGCGCGCAGACAGGTGGTATATGTATGCTTCACAGAGTACGATGTGACGATTCCAAATAAGACAATCGCATTCCCGAAGGTTTCTGTGACGAATACCTTTGGAGAGTACCTGGCTGCACACGGTCTGAAGCAGGCAAGAATTGCCGAAACAGAAAAATATGCCCATGTAACCTTCTTCTTTAACGGCGGCGTGGAAGCGCCGAATGAGGGAGAGGACAGGATTCTTGTAAATTCTCCGAAGGTAGCTACCTATGATCTGCAGCCGGAAATGAGCGTCTATGCAGTCTGCGATAAGGTAGTGGATGCAGTCACATCCGGCAAGTATGATGTGGTAATTACGAACTTTGCAAATCCGGATATGGTAGGCCATACCGGCGTCATGGAGGCTGCAATTAAGGCGATTGAGGCCATTGACGAGTGCGTGGGCAAGGTCGTTGACGCTGTAAAACAGGCTGGCGGCCAGATGTTCATCTGTGCGGACCACGGAAATGCAGAGCAGCTCGTTGACTACGAAACAGGCGCTCCGTTTACGGCCCATACGACGAATCCGGTTCCGTTTATCCTTGTGAACTGTGATGAAAAGTATACGCTGAAGGAAGGCGGCCGCCTGGCAGATATCGTTCCGACGCTGATCGAGCTGATGGGCATGGAGCAGCCGGCGGAGATGACAGGAGAATCTCTTCTGATTGAAAAATAACAAAAAATATAATAAAATGAGAGAATATCTCAGAATAGGGCTGCTGTCCGGAAGATATTTCCGGTCAGCAGCTTTTATCTTACAGATCAGATTTGATTGGTGGCATAGTGGAAACAGAAAACTATGTTCAGATTTGCGGAGGAATGCATGAAGATTTTAGAAGTTAGGGAAAAAACACCGTTACTGACAGAACAGTTAACAGAGGTATGGGAAAAATCCGTAAAAGCAACGCACCTGTTTTTATCAGAAGATGAGGTGGAGAAAATTAAAAAATATGTTCCGCAGGCACTGAATGGAATTGCTCATTTGATCATTGCAGAGGCGCCGGACAGCCGCCCTGTTGCCTTTATGGGAATTGAAGGGAAAACCCTTGAAATGCTTTTTATCGCGCCTGAAGAACGGGGAAAGGGGTTAGGGAAAAAGCTGATCCGGTATGGGATTGAAAACTATTCAGTTAACGAGCTGTCAGTGAATGAACAGAACCCGCTCGCAAGAGGGTTTTATGAGCATATGGGCTTTTGTGTTTATAATCGGACAGACCACGACGGGCAAGGCAATCCGTATCCGCTTTTATACATGAAATTGAAATAAAGAAAGACACAAAATTACTACGGGTTTTTCACATTTCGGACACAAAAGGACGCTATAGTAGGAGCATCAAGAGAAGAACGAAAGACAGAAAGGGGATTTCTTCATGAATGGATTCAGAGATAAAAAAGATGAAAAACGCAAAATGAATGCCTGGAAACGCTATGGCGCGATCTTTATGGCAGGACTGCTGATTACAGGGAGTGCGGCCGGCGCAGGGGTATTCCTTTACAGGGACAACGTGCAGGCAGAGGAGAAGCAGGAAGTATCTTTGAATATTGCAGACAGCGATGACGGAGAAGAGGCAGAGAGCGGCGATGCAGAAGAAGATACGGAACCTGAAACAGAGGCTCCTAAGCAGTCTTTCAATAAAATAGAAAATGTTGAGACCGGAGACAATGCGATTGTGGCAACAGATGTGTCAGGTATCGTGGAAGATTGTATGCCGTCGATTGTCGCAGTTGATACAAAAGGCGTGGAAGAAGTACAGATGTATTATTACGGCAAGCAGAAATACGAAGTCAAAGGAGCAGGCTCCGGCATTATCGTTGCGCAGAACGACGATGAACTTCTGATTGCGACGAACAGTCATGTGGTGGTGAATGCGACCGAGATGTCTGTCTGCTTTACTGTAGATGCGGAGGACCCGGCAGATCTCGTGGTTCCGGCCAAGATTAAGGGCATGGATAAAGGGTATGAACTTGCAGTAATGGCTGTGAAACTTGAAGATATTCCAGAGGAAGTCAGAAGCCAGCTGAAAATTGCCTCACTCGGCAGCTCCGGAAAGACAAAAGTAGGGGAAGCGGCGATTGCTATCGGCAATGCGCTTGGCTACGGACAGAGCGTTACCTGTGGTATTATCAGTGCAAAAGACCGCGAGGTTACGATTGACAATTTCTCAAAAGAGCTGTTTGTGACCGATGCTTCTATTAATTTTGGAAACAGCGGCGGCGCTCTGCTGAACTCAAAAGGGCAGGTCATTGGTATCAATGTGGCAAAAGAGGCAGGCGACGGTTCTGAAGGCATGGGCTATTCGATTCCGATCGATACGGCGATTCCGGTTCTCGAAAATCTGATCAACAAAGAGACGAGAGACCTGAAGAGCAATGCGGAGCGCGGTTATCTCGGTGCTACGGTGGTTGACGTTTCCTCAGACGCCAAAGAGCTTTACAGTATGCCGGAAGGGGCATTCGTCTATGAGGTGAGCGAGGGCTCTGCGGCAGAAAAGGCAGGCATCAAAAAGGGCGATGTCATTACAAAGTTTGACGGAGATACGATAACGGATAAGGACGAACTGATTGACAAGATCAGCTATTTCGCAGTAGGCGAGACTGTGATGCTTGAAGTGCAGACAGCAAACAATGGCGAGTATGTGAGCCGCGAAGTTGAAGTGACGCTGCAGGAAGGTGTCGGCGTACAGACAGAGGCAGAAGAAGAACAGAGTTACGATGGGCAGAATTATGAAAACGATATTCCGGAAAATGAAGAGATACCGGAATTCAATTTCCCGGGATTGGAAGGATTTCTGTTCGGAGAAGGCGGAAACGGTATTTTTTAAAATAACAGATTTTTGATGAATTCGGTCTTAAAGCCGGGTGCGGCATTCGTGTATTTTGCAGCACCCGGTTTTGTTTTGTCTTTTTTTTGTACAGGAATTGCCAGTGTGAAAAAATTGTTATGGGAAATACTATTGCAAGATGAACTGAATAGAATGCAGGAGGTTTTGCAAAATGTGTAATTATATGCCCATTACAGATGTATATGCACGGGAAATTCTGGATTCCAGAGGGAATCCTACCGTGGAAGCGGAGGTTATGACGGAAGACGGAAGCGTCGGGAGGGCAGCGGTACCTTCAGGCGCATCTACGGGCCAGTATGAGGCTGTGGAACTGCGGGACGGTCAGGAACGGTATCTTGGAAAAGGCGTGGAGCAGGCCTGTCATTATGTAAATACCGTGCTTGCGGATGCGATTATTGGGGAGAATATCTACAATCAGGCTGCCATTGACCGGATCCTGTGCCGGGAAGACGGAACAAAAAATAAGAAAAGGCTTGGGGCAAACGGAATTCTGAGCGTTTCCATGGCAGCTGCATCGGCAGCAGCACGCTCCCTGAACCTGCCGCTTTTCCAGTATCTCGGCGGTATGCATGCACACAGGCTTCCGGTGCCGATGATGAATATTTTAAACGGAGGCTGCCATGCGGATAATACCGTGGATTTGCAGGAATTTATGATCATGCCTGTAAAGGCAGAGAGCTTTTCGCACGGTTTGCAGATCTGTGCGGAAATTTATCATACGCTGAAAAAAATGCTGAAGGACCGCGGACTGTCAACCGGAGTCGGGGATGAGGGTGGCTTTGCGCCGGATCTGGAAGATGCGGCGGCTGTCCTGTATCTGATTTCCGATGCTGTGGAGAAAGCAGGATATCAGATGGGGCGTGACATTGTAATTGCGCTCGATGCAGCAGCGAGTGAACTGTATGATGAGGAGAAAAAATCGTATTTCTTCCCAGGTGAGAGTAAAATGAAGGGCACTGAGGTGCACCGTAGCACAGAAGAGATGATTTCGTATCTGGAAGAGCTCTGCCGCCAGTTTCCGATTGCTTCGATTGAGGATGGACTGGATGAGAATGACTGGGAAGGCTGGCAGACACTGACCAGCCGTCTTGGCCGTCACGTACAGCTTGTGGGCGATGATCTGTTTGTGACGAATTCAGAACGACTGCAAAAAGGAATTGATTTGGGCGCGGGAAATGCCATATTGATTAAGGTGAATCAGATCGGTACGCTGACGGAGGCGTTTGACGCGATCGAGCTTGCGCATCGGAACGGATACCGGACTGTGATTTCCCACCGTTCCGGCGAGACAGAAGATACCATGATTGCTGATATAGCGGTTGCGGTAGCAGCTGGACAGATCAAAACAGGAGCTCCGTGCCGCAGTGAGCGGGTGGCAAAATATAACCAGCTCCTGCGTATTGAGGATGCGGTCGGCTTTTTTGCCAAATATGAGAACCCTTTTGGAAATAAGTGCCTTTTTTGTGAAAAAAACAGTTGAAATCTGCTATATCCTGTGGTAAACTAAACGTGTTTGACATAGGAGGTGTAGTTTACTGTGAGGATATTTTTAACGATTATTTTTATATTAGTATGTATTGCATTGACTGTGATTGTTCTGGCACAGCAGGGAAAAGACGCAGGCCTTGGAGCGATCGGTGGAATCGGGGATACCTACTGGGGTAAGAATAAATCACGTTCCATGGAGGGCAGGCTCGTTAAGTTTACCACACTGCTGGCAGTGCTGTTTATTGTTATTGCAGCAATTTTGAACCTGAACTTTTAAGAGACAGAGGACTGATGCGATAGGCACCAGTCCTTTCTTTTGTATCTCGAAAGTGTATAAAGTACACTTTTATTATCATATGCAGCAAAGAGAAGCGAAGTTTGTTTGATTTTGGAAAGGAATGATATGGCAGAAACGACAGAACAGTTTGAACGTCGGAAAAAGGTGCTTTACGATATGATCTGTGACAAGCAGTATTTTCCGATGAAAATAAAAGAAATTGCTATTTTCCTCAATATACCGAGGGAGAAGCGGCAGGATTTGAAGGAAGTGCTGGATGCGCTCATTTTGGATGGGAAGGTCGAGCTGACTTCCAAAGGAAAATATCGAAAGGCCTGCCGTAAATTCATTGAGGGTACGTACGTTGCGCATCCCAAAGGTTACGGTTTTGTGGAAGTAGAGGGACGGGAAAGTGATATTTTTATTCCCGAAGACGCTTCAGGCGGGGCTATGCACCGGGATGTGGTGCAGGTGGCGATTGTGAAAAATCACGAGGAAGCCAGAAGCGAGGGCAGTATTGTAAAAATTCTGGAACACGGTGTGCGTGAGCTGATCGGAACGTATCAGAAGGCGAAAAGCTATGGATTTGTGCTGCCGGATAACAGACGGATTACCTCAGACATTTTTGTGCCGCAGGAATTCAGCAAAGGCGCTATGGACGGGCATAAGGTTCTGGTGGAGCTTACGTCCTATGGAGAGAAAGGGAAAAATCCGGAAGGGAAGGTTAAGGAGATCATCGGGCATGTAAATGACCCGGGGACGGATATTCTTTCCGTTGTCTATGAGTATGAGCTGCCGAATGAATTTCCGGAAAAGGTGATGAGGCAGGCAGAAAGAACGCCGGATGAAGTGTCAGAGGCGGACTGTGCAGGGAGGAGAGACCTGAGGAATGTCCTTATGGTGACGATTGACGGCGAGGATGCAAAGGATTTGGATGACGCCGTGTCCTTGTCAAAGGATGGGGACTTTTATTATCTCGGTGTGCATATTGCGGATGTAGCCAATTATGTGCAGGAGAAAAGTGCGCTTGACCGTGAGGCTCTTCACCGGGGGACAAGCGTTTACCTTGCAGACCGGGTAATTCCGATGCTGCCGCACAGGCTGTCGAACGGGATCTGTTCGCTGAATGCGGGCGTGGACCGGCTGGCGCTCAGCTGTCTGATGAAGCTTGACCGGAAAGGAAAGCTTATAGATCATGAAATCTGCGAGTCAGTGATTCGTGTGGACCGGCGGATGTCCTATCCGGAGGTACTTGGGATTCTGGAAACGCTGCAGAACAAAGATGCACAACAAAAGGAAGAAACTCTGCAAAACGGGGAAACAAAGCAGAAAGAAAATGTGCAGCAAAACGGGCAGGCACAGAATGTTTATAAGCCTCAGACTGAGGATAAACTTCAGGAGCCTCAGAATGAAGATGAGCTTCAGAAAGAGTATGCGGACGTGCTGCCCATGCTTCTGGATATGGAACAGCTGATGAGGCTGCTGCGTGCGCGCCGCAGAAAACGCGGGTCGATTGATTTTAATTTCCCGGAGGCAAAGGTGGTTCTCGATGAAAATGGAGTTCCTCTTGAGATAAAGGCTTATGCTGCCAACACGGCAACGCAGATCATTGAAGAATTTATGCTGGCAGCCAATGAGACGGTTGCACAGTATTTTTACTGGCAGGAGATTCCGTTTCTGTACCGGACGCATGAGGCGCCGGAGGAAGAAAAACTCCAGAAACTGGCCTCTTTTATCGCAAGTTTTGGGTATGGGATGAAGGGAATTTCTGATGAGATCCATCCGAAGGAGCTGCAGAAGCTTCTTGCGAGGATTGCAGATACGCCGGAGGAGATGATGATCAGCCGGCTGACGCTGCGTTCGATGAAGCAGGCGCGTTATACAACAGAAGATGTGGGACACTTTGGGCTTGCTGCCTCACATTACTGTCATTTTACTTCGCCGATCAGGCGGTATCCGGATTTGCAGATTCACCGTATAATCAAAGAAGTACTGCGCGGGAGGATGAATCAGGCGAAAACGGAGCATTACCGGGAAATTCTGCCGCAGGTGGCGGAAAGCTGCAGTAAGCTGGAACGCCGGGCCGATGAGGCGGAGCGCGAAACGGTCAAGCTGAAAAAAGCGGAGTATATGATGGAACACATCGGAGAAGAGTTTGATGCAGTGATTTCCGGAATTATGTCTTATGGAATGTACGCAGAACTGCCGAATACGGTAGAAGGGCTGATTCATGTCAGCCGCATGTACGATGACCGGTATTATTACAGAGAAGAGACGTATGAGATGTATGGCATTGATACAGGGCGTGTTTACCGTCTGGGTGATACGGTGCGTGTGCGCGTTCTGGATGCGGACAAGACAACAAAGACTGTAGATTTTGAGATGGCGCTGTAAAAGAGCTGGGTCAGAGCATGAGAGATGGCAGTATCAGGGCGCCGGGCCGGGAATGCTGAAATGGATTCATAAAGGTGGATTAGAAAAGGAGAGGGAAGAGCATGGGAGCATCATCGACAAAACTGATTGCAAACAATAAAAAAGCGTACCATGATTATTTTATTGAAGATAAATATGAGGCAGGTATTTCCCTGCACGGAACAGAGGTAAAATCACTGCGCATGGGAAAGTGCAGTGTGAAGGAATCCTTTATCCGCATTGAGAACGGAGAGGTGTTTATCTACGGCATGCATATCAGCCCTTATGAGAAAGGAAATATTTTTAATAAAGATCCCTTACGTGTCCGGAAGCTTCTGATGCACAGAGGAGAGATCAACAAGATTACCGGAAAGATTGCCGAAAAGGGATATACGCTGGTGCCGCTTCAGGTTTATTTTAAAGGGAGCCTTGCCAAGGTGGAGATCGGTCTTGCACGAGGGAAAAAGCTTTATGACAAACGTCAGGATATTGCGAAAAAAGATCAGCGGCGCGAGGCGGAGAAAGATTTTAAGGTGAAGAATCTTTATTAATTGGAGGAAAGAGGGGAACAAAATTTTCAGGCAACCGTTACCCTCTTTTTGGAGACGGGCAATCCCAGTACAGAAATATAAAAATATCCCTGATAGAATCGTTGGATTTGGAAACATCCGATTCTGTCAGGGATATTTTTCTTTTTATGGAGTAGACGAGAATCGAACTCGTGTCCGAAAGCCAATTCACTGTCCTTCTACTATCATAGTCGGTTGTTTGACATTCCCTCCGGCAGACGGAAACAGACATCCTTCTGCTTTTAGTAGCTTCATGATACGCCCGTATGTGCAAAGCTTAGCATACGTCGTTTCCTGCATAGTCGATGCCTGGGTCTTAAAGTGCAGGTGCTCTAAGTCAGACAGCTGCCATTAGGCAGCGATTGCTAAATTGTCTTCAGCGTTTATATTTAGGTTTGTGATTTGACGCATCACCTGCGGATAGCTTCTCCAGCTTCATAACCCCCGTCGAAACCTTTACTACCCCGGGATTACTGTTCTATCATATGCGTTACAGATAGTTTTGTCAAGGAGGATGTTTCTTGACTTTTAAGAAGCGGACGTCTACAATGAATTGTCTGAAAAGAATTGTCTGAAAAAGAAAAGGAACAAAAACAGAGAGGTGATTATCATGAAAAAAAGGATGATATCTGTATGGCAGGCAGCATTTTGCATGGCGCTGCTTTTGGGAAACGCTGCTGTTGCAGGGGAGGCCGGACGCGTCGGGGCTTTGAAGGGGCCGACTTCTATGGGGCTTCTTTCGTTTATGGAGAAGGAGAAAGAGGCGGAGGCACCGAATTTTACGTTTGAGATGATGACGGCCGCTGATGAGCTCTCTGCAAAGTTTATAAAGGGCGAAATTGATTTTGCTCTGATACCGGCGAATATGGCAAGTATTCTGTATCATAAGACGGACGGAAATGTTCAGGTGGCGGATATCAATACACTGGGCGTACTTTACCTTGTGACCGGCCGTGAGGATATCCGCTCCGTGGCAGATCTGCAGGGAAACACGGTTTATATGACCGGAAAAGGGCAGACACCAGAATATGTGCTGAGGTATCTTCTGGAGGCAAATGGTCTGACAGAAGAGGAGGTTACAGTGGAATTTAAATCCGAGGCCACAGAGGTGGTTTCAGTGCTTGCACAGGAACCGTCGGCGATCGCAGTGCTTCCGCAGCCTTTTGCAACGGTTGCATGTGCTAAAAGCGGAAATAAAAAGATGGTGCTGCGTGATCTGACAGAGGAATGGGATGCAGTCGGAACGGGCACGCTGGTGACAGGGGTCACGGTTGTGAAAAAGGACTTTGCACAGGCAAACCCGGAACTGGTGGAGGAGTTTCTGGAAGCGCATAAGGCGTCGGCAGAATTTGCAAATGGAAATCCGGCGGAGACAGCGCAGCTGACCGTGTCCTACGGGATTATGGAACAGGCAGGGGCAGCGGAGATGGCAATTCCAAAATGCAATATTACATATCTGGATGGAAAAGACATGCAGGAGGCTCTGACCGGTTATCTGCAGGTGCTAATGGAGCAGAATCCGGATTCCATTGGCGGAGCTGTTCCGGGAGAGGATTTTTATCATATGGAGACGGATGACTGAGATGTACAGAAAGATGGCTTAAGGACAGAAAATAAGAGGGATATGGGGAAAAATTGGAAACGGAGATGAAAATAAAAAGGGAAAAGAAAATGAGAAAGGGAATGAAGATGGTCGCAGTTCTTTTCTGGCTTCTGGTCTGGCAGATTGCTGCTCTGATCTGGAAGGATTCGATTGTTTTTGTGGGTCCTGTGGATATGATGGGGGCTCTGATTGATCAGGTGGGGAGCAGTAGTTTCTGGATCTCAATTGCAAGGTCGTTTCTGTGCATCATGGGGGGCTTTCTTGCTGCTTTTGCCGCTTCCGCTTTGCTGGCGGTACTGGCCGCAGTTTTTCCGTTGCTTCAGGTTTTGCTGGAACCGGTCGTAACGCTGCAAAAATCAGTGCCAATGGCATCGTTGGTTGTTTTATTTCTGATTTTGCTTGGTTCCAGGTATCTGTCTGTGGCAGTCGTATTTTTTATGGCGTTTCCGATTTTATACACAAATATCGGGGAAGGGATTACACACGCGGACCCGGCTATGCTTCAGATGGCAGAGGTCTTCCGGATGCCTCTTCGCAGCAGGTTTCTGTATATTTACCGTCCGGCGGTCTGGCCGTTTCTTTTGGGCGGTGGGAAAATTGCGGTCGGCATGAGCTGGAAAGCAGGAGTGGCGGCAGAAATCATCGGGGTACCGTCCTATACGATCGGAGAGCATCTGTATCTGTCAAAAATCTACCTGAATACAGACAGCCTGTTCGCATGGACGCTGGTTATTATTGTGCTGAGCGTGTTTACTGAAAAAGTTTTTCTCTGGATTTTGCGGAGAACACAGATTTGAGGCTTTCATGAGTGAATAAATTAGTTCTTTACATTAAGAAAGCGTTTTGGTAAAATCGGACTAACAGGTTTGATCTGTAAGTCTGATTTTTTTTGGGAGGTATTACTTATGAGAAAAAGTGTATATTTATTAGCAGCCGGAGCGGCAGCTCTGACACTTACCGTACCAGGCATGGCGATTGCAGGGGAAGCGGCAGGAAATGATACTCTGAATGTTGTTGTTACCGATGATGCAAGCCAGTTTAACCCGGGTGTTACGAATACGTACTCAGATATTATGAGTCTGTATCAGATTTATGAGCGTCTGGTGTATTATATTGACGGCGAGCCGGTTCCGCAGCTTGCAGAGAGCTGGGAGGCGAGCGAGGACAAGCTCACTTATACGTTTCATCTGAGGCCGGATACCTATTTCCAGAATGGAGAGAAGCTGACAGCAGAGGATGTTGTCTACAGTATCAATAGGCGCTGTGAAGAATCACCGTCTACTGCATCAAAGTTTGCGTCTGTCACAGCTCTGGATGAAAACACGGTAGAAATAAAACTGACCAGAATCTGTGAGAGTATTTTTTCCAGCCTGGCTTCTCCGGGAATGGGAATTCTGTGTAAATCCTACTGTGAGGAAAATGGAGACGATGCGTTCCTGAAGCCGAACGGTTCCGGTGCATACCAGCTGAAGGAATGGGTAAAAGGAAGTCAGATTCAGTTTGAGGCGTTTGACAATTATGGCGGCGGCAAGGCTCCGATCGAATATCTCAATTTCAACATTATCACAGACAGCTCAACGGCGCTGATTTCTCTGGAAAACGGCGAGAATGACTTTATGCTGAACCTGTCTGCCTCTGATTTTGCACTGGTAGAGGGGAATGAGGAACTGACTGTACAGACGGCGCCGTCACACAGCCAGGCAGGATTGGTTTTAAATGTACAAAACGGCGTGACGGCAGATGAAAATGTCAGAAAAGCAATCGCATGTGCAATTGACCGTGACGCGGTAAATGTAGTCGGATTTGATGGAACAGGAACGGTTGCAACCGGTTCTTTCGAAGATTTCCTTTATTATGACGGCGAGGACTATACGTACAGCTATGATCCGGAGAAAGCAAAGGAATATCTGGCGGAAAGCGAATATGCAGGCAGCGATATCACGGTGACAATCAAGACGAGCAGTAATTACGGCGATATTGTTCCGCAGGTGATTCAGCAGAACCTTGCGGAGATCGGGATTACCGCAAATATTGAATCCATGGATATCGGGGCACAGAGTGAGGACTGGCTGAACGGCAATTTTGAAATTATTTATCAGGCAGGTTCTGATATTACTCCGGATTTGAGTGAGTCTCTGTATAGCGCTTATTATTCTGCAAATGTATGGAGCGCGTCTGCATGGAGCGATGGAAGATATGATGGGCAGCTGGATGCGATTATGGCAGAGACAGATACTCAGAAGCGCACGGAACTGTGCTGTTCCTTGCTGCAGGAGATCGTGGCAACTGCAAATGAGATTCCTCTGGTTGTAAAATCAGGAAATATTGTATACCGCACTGGTCTGCAGAATACCTATGTGGACCCGAACGGCATGTTCTACTGTTTTAAAGACTTCAGCTGGGAATAGGATTGACTGCACACTCAATAAAGAAGAGGGATGTTTTCTGAGATGAATAAATATATTGCAAAACGGCTGGTGATGATGATTCCAATCGTTCTTGGCGTCACATTCCTTGTGTTTTTTATCATGTCCCTGCTTCCGGGAGACCCAGGACGTATGATTCTGGGCATGGGAGCGAAGGCAGAGGATGTGGCGGCCTATAATCACAGGCTGGGGGTGGACCGCCCGTTTCTGGTGCGGCTGGTAAGTTATATCGGGGATTTGATGCACGGAGATTTTGGAATTTCCTACCGTTCTATGCGTCCGGTAAGTGAGGAGATTGCAGCCTGCTTTCCATATACCCTGAGGCTGGCACTTGCGGGGAGCATTGTTGCTTATCTGATTGGAATCCCGCTGGGGCTTTTTTCAGCGATCCATCAGAATTCTCCGCTGGACTTCGGGGGGACGGTCGTATCCATGCTGCTTGCTTCGATTCCACAGTTCTGGCTTGGGCTTATGATGATCCTGCTGTTTTCGCTGCACTGGAAAATCCTTCCCACGAGTGGAATTGGCTCATTCCGCAATTACATAATGCCTGTGCTTGTCACGGCGCTGCCGGAGGCGGCGATTATGTCAAGGCTGACCAGAACGTCAATGTTGGATTGTATCAGTCAGGATTATGTACGTACGGCGCGTGCGAAAGGGCTTTCGCGTGCAAAGGTCATCTGGAAGCATACGTTTAAAAATGCCCTGCTTCCGATTATTTCGACGCTGATTACTTCGTTTGGCGTGTCTCTTGGCGGAACAGTGG
>CAOJHI010000042.1 GCA_948436005.1 uncultured Lachnospiraceae bacterium | reverse complement strand
TCAGGTGACTGGAGTTCAGACGTGTGCTCTTCCGATCTCCATGCAGCTGGTATGATTTCCGGCGGCGGTGCAACTATTTCTGATAACACAAATGCAAAACTGCTCGGTGAGAAGACCGTTGAATTGCTTGGTCTGACGGCTGAGACGATTGATGAGATTAAGACAGTTGACTATCGTACACTTCTGGCAGCCGGCACGGCAGCAACGGAAGAGCTGAAAGAAGAAGGACTCAATTTAAGATGGGGACCGACTGCTGACGGCGTAGTTGTTATGGATGAGTTTATTACGAAAGATATTCCGGTTATCGTTTCCGGCGTATTCTCTGAGAGTGCTGTTTCTTCTTATAAATATGGCGATTTCCGTCATCATGAGTGGGACGAGGCTGAGACGGCTGAGAAACTCGAAGAGCGTTTTGGCGACAAGGCAGAAGCACTTCTGGCAGAGTTTAACAAGCTTTATCCGGAAATGGAAGACCGTGAGCTGTATTTCTACAACAATACAATGAGCGGCAAGTGGGATACAGCAACAGCTCTTACAGAGCTTGGCGATACTGTTTATCTGTATGAGTTCGATTATGAAGCACCGGTAAACGGCGGAATCACTGCTTTCCACTGTGAAGACCTTGCATTTATTTTCCATAATATCGATGATCCGATGGTTAATATTGCTTATGGTGCAGATCCGGCAGCATACACCGTACAGGATGCTATCTCAAGTGCATTTGTAGCTCTGGCAAAGACCGGTACTCCGAGTACAGACGAACTGCCGTGGGATGCATACGAAATCGGCAGCCATAACCTGATGAAGTTCAACGTAGAAAGCGGCTGTGTAGATCACGATACAACTGCTTATACTGAGATTCTGAACGCAGAATAAGAATTAAAAACAACTGTTTTTATTAAGTTTCTGAATGCAGAATAAGAATTAAAAAACAACAGTTTTTATTAAGTTTCTGAATGCAGAATAAGAATTAAAAAACAACTGTTTTTATTAAGTTTCTGAATGCAGAATAAAGATTAAGAAACAACGGCTTTTAAAGAGCCTGAGTGCAAAATGAAAATAAGAATAAAGTAAGAGTCGGAAAACCGGCGCGGAGCCGCTGCGACACAGGCGAAAAATCGTCTATGGAGCAGCGGCTCCGTTTTTGCGTTTTGTTTTCTGGTATTCCTGCGGTGAGATTCCGAGTGATTTATGAAACACATGAGAAAAATAAGAGGGAGTGCTGTAACCGGTCTGTTCGGCAACCTGCTGGATTGGCAGCCCTTTCTCGAGAAGACGGCATGCCTTTTCCGTCCGGATTTCAGCCAGATACTTCCTGGCAGTCTGTCCGAGATCCTTTTTCAGAACATCGTTCATCCGGTTGATGCTCAGTCCCGTAATATCGGCAATCATCTCCACACTGAGCAGAGGATTGCTGTAATTCTGACCAATATAGTCGATCACACGCATGGTCATGTCAGAATAAACGGGATGGATGAGCTCTCTGACAAGGATAATTTTATTTTTGATCCAGCGGATGATTCTTTTAGCGGACAGAAGATAGAGTGTTTCTTCGTCGTAGAGCGCAAACGGCTGGCCGCTTTCCCGTATCTGTCTGTTCATCGCATGGAGGATGTGACAGGTCATTCGCATAAAGCTGTCAAAATCCTGCTGATGCAGAAGCGGTTTGTAGATAGAAGACAGAAGCTCGTCAAGATCACTGATTTCAGCATCCCACAGGGAGTCTGCCATTTTCAGCAGGGATTCCATCTGCGTTTTTGGTATGGTCTGAGGAGGATCGAACAAGTCTGCGTGAAGCACACATTGGGGCCCTTCAAAATACCGCTGTTTGGAAAGATAGTTCAGTTCCTCATACCGTTTTCGGCAGTCTATGATGGTTTCTGCTTTTCCGCACAGATAGACAGAAAAATTTTCTGCTTCGTGTTCGCGCAGGAAGGAAGCAGCTGCAAGTGCAGTTTTATCACAGTCCTTCCGGTAATCTGTAATCCCTATCCAGAGAAAACGTTCTGCCCGGATCAGGTAACTCAATTCGGGGATTTGCTCAGAAAGGCGGCGGAAGATGCAGTTATATTGCGCTTCAGCTACCTGACAACCCGATTGCAGTGCGATCTGTTCCGGGATGTGATCCTGTTCTATGATAAAAAAGAAAGCGCTGCCCTTTAACAATTTCCGGTCCGGATAACTTTCTGCTTCCAGCTCATTTACAGACATACGAAAACAGGTGGTAAGGCTGCTTTTGATCTGCTGATGTGCGTTCTGCATCTTTTCGCAAAAGTGATCGCGAATGGTTTTCAGCTTTGCAGCCAGGATATCTCGTGTGAGTTCATGTTTGAGCAGGTAGCCGTGTACCTTTAAATCAACAGCGGCCCTTGCATAATCAAATTCATCATAGCTGGAAAGAAATATGATTTCTGTATCAGGTGTTTTCTGTTTCACAAGTCTGGCCAACTCGCGGCCGTCAATGCCCGGCATCTGGACATCTGTGATAATCAGGTCCGGATGATACTGTTCATACAGCTCCATCCCTTCGATTCCATCTGTGGCAGTACCGATCAGAGAATAGCCGAGTTCTTCCCAGTTTACCAGATTGGAAAAATGATTGAGCGCGTATCGGTTGTCATCAACCAGTAATACTTTTAAGAACATTTGGGGGCCTCTTTTCCTTGGAACGTTGCGGACGCCCCTGGTAAAATACAAAAAACGGGGTTCCGGCAAACAAGTCACCCCTTATTTTTGTATTTTACCAGGGGCTGACTTTGCATGGCGTTTCGTGATTGTTTGGTTGCGGCATAGTATGTGCCAGATAGATTATACAATATTGGAGGAAGATTTGGCAAGTGTTGGTGATATGTGTCACAGAATTGTGGCAGGGGGAGAGAGAAAAGAGGGGATGTTATGGGTTGATTTTTGTGGATGATGAGGTGAGGGTGTGAAGTTATTATGTAGGGTTTATAAAAAATGCTTGACAAATTTGTAGATAAATAATATTATATGAAATATAATATAGAATAAAAAATAATATTATAAAGTATAAGGAGATAAGAGATGGTATTCAATACGGGAGCAGCTCTTCTGGATGCCATTGTTCTGTCCGTTGTGTCGCGGGAGCCGGAGGGGACGTACGGTTATCGGATTACACAGGAGGTGCGCAGTGTGCTGGATGTATCGGAGTCTACCCTGTATCCGGTGCTGCGCAGGCTGCAAAAGGATGAGTGTCTGACAGCGTATGACCGGGAGTACGGAGGCAGGAACCGCAGGTATTATAAGGTGACAGAACAGGGAGTGGTACAGTTGAATCTTTACCGGGAGGAATGGGGGATCTATTCCTCCAAGATTTCCATGATACTCCGGGGAGGCAGCAGTTATGAATAGAGAAAATTTTTTGCGTGAGCTTGCGTTTCTTCTTTCTGATCTGGAGGAGGATGAGCGGGAGGAAGCGCTGCAGTATTATAAGGATTATTTTGATGAAGTGGGACCGGAGCATGAAGCGGAGATGCTTGCACATATCGGCAGTCCGGAAAAGGTGGCGGCTGAATTAAAGAACAGTTTAAGCGGTGGGGCAGAAGGAGGAGAATACACAGAACGTGGCTATTATGATGCGCGTTTTGATGAGTATCATCGTGTGCCGGATCATTATGCTAAAATCATGAAGCATAAAAAAAAGAACCAGAAAAAGAAATCCAAGAAAGAAAAGTCAGAAGAGGAACGACGGAACGGCTTGCTGTTTCTTCTCCTGTTTCTGTTTTTCGGAATTTCTCTGGCAGGAAAGATTATCTCAGCAGGTTTTTCCGTGATTACGGCAATTCTGGGCGGTGTGTTTGGTCTTGTGGCCGGTCTGTTCGGGTTGCTGGCCAGTGGTTTTGCAGCGGTCATCGGGCTTTTGGTGGGCGGTGTGACGATGGTGTTCGACGGGATACGAAATCTTAGTCATTTGCCGACCGGGCTGATGGGACTTTGTTTTGGATTTTTGATGCTGGCAGCTGCTATGCTGATCGCGTTGCTTACTAAGTGGGGCTGTACGACAGTAATGCCGTGGCTGTTGCATTTCTGGACAGAGATGTTTCGCAAATGCTGGAATTGGGTGTGCCAGTTGGCGCATAAGATTTTTGGTGGAGGAGGCGCAGAGGAATGAAAAAGACAACGAAACGACTGCTGCTTGCAGCATTGTTTTTGGGCGTGATTGGAATATCGTTTGGAATTGTCAGTTTGTGCAGCGGATTCCGCACCGATGACTTCAGAAAGGCAATGGAAAATGGAAGCTTTCAGAGCGCAGGGGGTGATCTGATCGGCCGTGCAGGTGTGATCGCCTCTGACCTGGCAGATCATACTTCCGATTTTGACGAGACGTATACAGGGATAGATTCCCTTCGGCTGGATGTCGGTGTGGCAGAGTGTACGTTTTATCAAAGCGAGGATGATACCTGGCGGATAAAAGGCTATGAGCTTCCGTCCGGATTTACGAGCAAACAAAGAGGCGGAACGTTAAAAGTGGAATGCAAAAAGGCTTTTTGGAGCTTTTTCGGAGTGAACCGCGGTGCAAAGCTTGAGATCTGTATACCGAAAGATCAGAGTTTAAAAGAAGCGCGGCTTGAGATCGGTGTTGGCAGTCTGAGTTCTGCAGGAGCGGTTCTTGTGTGCGACCGTCTGGATGTGGACTGTGGCGTCGGAGAGTGCGAGCTGTTGGCGGATGTACGGAAATCTGCTGATATCAGCGGCGGTGTCGGAAGTGTGAGATTGACGCTGATCGGTCAGGAGTATGATTTTAACTATGATCTCGACTGTGGAATCGGTGAGATTGAAATCGGTGAAAAGGACTATTCCGGTTTGGGGAATGATACAAAGCTGGATAATGGAGCCGATAAAAATGTAGATATTGACTGCGGGATTGGTTCCGTGGAAGTTTTGTTTGAAAAAGAAACGGAAACGCAAAATGAAGCATTTTGACCCAGTTTTGCTTCAGTAGAATAATTCATTTTTAAAATGTGATGTATAAATTTTTTAAGTTATGATGTGCAGGAGGAATACGAGATGAAGAAGCTATACAGATCAAACAGTGACCGGAAAATCTGCGGTGTATGCGGAGGAATTGGAGAGTATTTTGGAATTGATTCCACAATTGTGCGGCTGATTTTTCTTGTTTTTGGGCTTGTATCAGTGGGCGTGGTATTTTATTTGCTGGCAGCACTGATTATGCCGATGGAATTGTAAACATGGGCGATATGCCCCAATTAATGAGTGTGTTGGGACGAAAAATTTTTGTGGTGTGAATATTTATTTTAGAACAGGCTATACTCTGGATATGAATGATATGGAAGGAGTATGAGGTGCTCATGGCAGAAAACAGGACAGAAAAGAAGGAAACGAAATTGAACTGGGAGGCGCTCAGCCCTGATGATCAGATGAAATATGAGATTGCAGAGGAGCTGGGCCTTCTGGAAAAAGTAAGGGAACAGGGCTGGAAATCGCTTTCTGCAAAGGAAACGGGGCGTATTGGCGGCCTGATGACAAAGAAGAAGAGGGAACGAAAGGATTCCTGTGTATGAAAAATCTGAATGAGGATATAAAAAACGGAAGTTTTCAGCCGGTTTATCTTTTGTACGGTGATGAAACCTATCTGAAAAACCAGTACAAAAACCGGCTGAAAAATGCAATTCTCCAGGAAGGAGATACGATGAACTTTTCCCTGTACCAGGGGAAAGGGATTTCGGCAAGGCAGATTATCGACCAGGCGGAGACTCTGCCTTTTTTTGCTGCGCGCCGGTTGATTTTGATAGAGCAGAGCGGTTTTTTTAAAAATGCATGTCCGGAGCTTGCGGAATATCTGCCGTCTCTTCCGGAGGAAACCATACTTGTTTTTGTGGAAGATGAGGTGGACAAGCGGAGCAAAATGTTTAAGGCAGTGAAGCAGAAGGGAAGAATTGCAGAGCTGGGACGTCAGGATGGACGCACGTTGCAGTCATGGATTCTCGGAATGCTGAAACGGGAGCACAAAAATATCACAGGGGACGCTCTCCGGCTGTTTCTGGAGATGGCCGGTGATGATATGGAACATATTGTGAATGAGTTGGAAAAACTGTTGTGTTTTACATATGGGAAAGATGCGATTGAGGTTCCGGATGTGCAGGAAATCTGTACTGTTACGACAGAAAGCCGGATTTTTGATATGATTCGCGCCTTAGCGGAGAAACGCCAGAAAGAAGCATTGAATCTGTATTATGATCTGCTCTCTTTGAAAGAACCTCCGATGAGAATTCTGTTTCTGATTGCGCGTCAGTTCAATCAGATGCTGCAGCTGAAAGATCTGAAGGAACAGGGGCTTGACAGCGGGACAGCGGCTTCACGAGCAGGACTTGCGCCATTTATTGCAAAACGCAGTCTGGCTCAGGCTGAGCGGTTCGAAAAAAAGGAACTGCTGCAGGCTGTACAGGACTGCGTATCTGCCGAAGAGGCGGTGAAGACCGGCCGGCTCGGAGACCGGCTGGCAGTGGAAATGCTGATTGTAAAATACAGTGGTTCAAAGCAGGAGCTGTAAAAAAACTGATCTGTACGCTTTTGTATAGAGGGCTGCATTCACGCATTCGGGTGAATCGGATGCAAACTCAGAGTACGTACTGGTACATACAGATAAAGTGGCAAATGCTTCCGCCCATGACAAAGAGATGAAAAATTTCATGTGAGCCAAAGTTTCTGTGCAGCTGGTTGAATACCGGAAGCTTCAGTGCATAGATCACACCGCCAACCGTATAGAGGATGCCGCCGGCGAGCAGCCAGGCAAAGGCAGGGGCGGACAGTCTGGTCAGAAGCTGGCCGAAAACAGACAGACAGGCCCAGCCCATTGCAATGTATAAAATAGAAGAAAACCATTTCGGGCAGGTGATCCAGAGCGCTTTAATCAGCATTCCTGCTGCGGCGATTGCCCAGACGGTGACAAGCAGTGTCTGCCCTTGTCTTGGCTCAAGAACAAGGAGGCATACCGGGGTATAGGAGCCTGCAATCAGGACAAAGATCATCATATGATCAATTTTACGGAATACTTTTAACGGGCGGCCGCTCAGATTGACGGAATGGTACAGTGTGCTTGCCCCATAGAGCAGTATCATACTTGTCATGAATACAGCCATGGCGATGACGCCTGTACTGCCTGTATCGAGAGCTGCTTTTACGAGCATCGGGGCAGAGGCGGCAGCGGCCAGCACCATGCCGATAAAATGAGTGATTGCACTTCCTGGTTCGCGAATTGTAATAGTCAAATAGAACACCTCCAAGATTCAAATTGGGAAATTGGGAAACGTTTTGGGGGAGGACGTCCCCTGGAAAAATGTATAAAAACGGGGTTCCGACGCAAACAAGTCACCCCTTATTTTATACATTTTTCCAGGGGACTGACTTTGAATAGCGTTTGGCAGGTGATAAAATGCATTTGGCAAATGATAAAATACATTTCGTAAATGATAAAATACGTTTCGCAATTGATAAAATAGTTGTAAAGTGATTGGTTGATAGCTATCATATAGTTTTTAAAACTATATTGAGTATGTATGAATACTACCATGTGAAGAAGGGCGTGTCAAGGAGGATTTGAAGAAATTTATTTCTGAGCGTTCTCACGGGGGAAAAGGGTCGAAATGTCACGAAATATGGCGGATTTAATAACAAATAGAGAATTTGATTTCTTTTTTTGAGGAATATCACGAAAACGATTTGCGGTATGCCTTTTCGTTTGACAAGCGTCTGTGAAATTGCTAAAATTCAAATAAGTAGTGTTATCCGATATAGTTCTGGGAAGATGGTCCAGATGTTTCTACCGCACACCGTTCAGTTGCGACTATTGGGTGTATGCAAGGGACGTGTGCAGATATACTGTGTTGTATATCTGCTTTTTATGTGCAAGGGCGCTCAGAGGAAATATGTCAGCAGAGCTGACAGGTGCCTTGTACGGCGGGTAGGAGAAAAGAAATCACCCTTACTCAATCGTGCAGGGGCGTATATGGAGGCTGACACGACTGGTATTTCACTAACATTTCACTAAAAAAGGAGAAGAGAAATGAAAAAGAGTGTTAAGTTGTTCCTGGCAGTCGCTATGATTCTTACCTTTGGTATGTTCACGAGCTTTGCCAGCAGTGCGGAAGAGACAACGGTAAAAGCAGGTTTTATTTTCCTGCATGACGAGAATTCCACGTATGACCTGAACTTCATCAATGCTGCAAAGGAAGCATGTGAAAAGATGGGGATCGAGGCTGTTATGAAGACCGGTATTCCGGAGGGACAGGAGTGTTATGAGGCAGCATGTGAGCTGGCTGATGCAGGCTGCAATTTCGTATTTGCAGACAGCTTTGGACATGAGGACTACATGATCGAGGCAGCAAGAGAGTTCCCGGATGTTCAGTTCTGCCATGCTACTGGCACAAAGGCACATACGGAAGAGCTTGACAATTTCCATAATGCATTTGCATCTATTTACGAGGGCCGTTATCTGGCAGGTATTGCAGCTGGACTGAAGCTGAATGAGATGATCGCAAACGGTGAGATTACCGAAGATCAGGCTAAGATGGGTTACATCGGTGCTTATACATATGCAGAGGTTATTTCCGGATATACCTCTTTCTTCCTTGGCGCACGTTCTGTTTGTCCGAGCGTTACAATGGAAGTAACCTTTACAGGTTCCTGGTATGATGAGACGGCTGAAAAAGAAGGCGCAAACAAACTGATCGAGGACGGCTGTGTTCTGATCAGCCAGCATGCGGATTCTATGGGTGCTCCGACTGCATGTGAGACTGCCGGTGTACCGAATGTTTCCTACAACGGAAGTACAGCCAGTGCCTGCCCGAATACATTCATCGTATCTTCCAGAATCAACTGGGAGCCGTACTTTGAGTATGCAATGGGCTGTGTGGCAAACGGCGAAGCAATCGCAGCAGACTGGACAGGCGATATCTCCACAGGCTCTGTTGTTCTGACTGAGTTCGGCAGCGCAATCGCAGAGGGTACAGAGGAGGCTGTTGCAGCGGCTTCTGAAGAGCTGGTAGCAGGAAACCTTCATGTGTTTGATACAGCAACCTTCACCGTAGAGGGCGAGAAGCTTGAAAGTTATATGGCAGATGTTGATACAGATCCTGAGTATGAGAAGGATCATGAAGTAATCGTAGACGGTTACTTTAATGAGTCTGGTGACGGACTGCGTTCTGCTCCGTACTTTGATCTTCAGATCGATGGTATTACACTTCTGGATACTGCATTCTAATCTGAGAAGAACAGGCATACAGCGGTGCAGCGATTCTTGCTGCACCGTATTTTTTACTTATGAATTATTGTGAAAATCCGACGCCCCGTGATATCAGGTAAAAAACGGGGTTCCGGGCAAAGAAGTCACCCCTTATTTTTACCTGACATCACGGGGCTGATTTTGAGAAGAGTTTTATCATTACTGATTACAGGAAACGGGGAAAAAGGAGGATGAACAGGTGGGAGGCAAAACGGCTGCGGTGACAATGAAGAATATCACCAAAAGGTTTGGGTCTGTGGTTGCCAGCGATAAGGTCTGTCTGGATATTTATAAGGGTGAGATCCTGTCTCTGCTTGGGGAAAACGGAAGCGGGAAAACGACACTGATGAATATGCTTTCCGGTATTTATTTTCCGGATGAGGGACAGATTTATATTAATGGGAAAGAGACGGTAATCCGTTCGCCCAAGGATGCGTATGCGCTGGGAATCGGAATGGTGCATCAGCATTTTAAGCTGATTGATGTGCTGACTGCGGCAGAAAATATTGTGCTGGGGCTGAAAGGGAAGCTGAATCTGAAGGAGGCATCCGAGAAAATTCAGGAAATATGCCGGAAATACGGATTTGAGGTGGACCCGCAGCAGAAGGTTTACAATATGTCGGTTTCACAGAAACAGACAGTGGAGATTATCAAGGTTCTGTACCGCGGTGCGGATATTCTGATTCTGGACGAGCCGACGGCGGTGCTTACGCCGCAGGAGACGGAGAAGCTGTTTGCAGTGCTTCGCAACATGCGGGATGACGGAAAGGCAATTGTGATTATTACGCACAAGATGCATGAGGTGGAGAGCCTGTCGGATCGTGTGGCGGTGCTGCGCCGCGGCTGTTTTATCGGCGATATGATGACAAAGGACACGAATGCCGCTGAAATGACGAATATGATGGTGGGCCATAAGGTATCGCTGAATATTACGAGGCCGGAGCCGGTAAATCCAAGTGCCAGACTTGAGGTGCAGGGACTTACGGTGCGCAGTGAGGACGGTATCGTAAAGCTGAAGGATGTTTCGTTTACGGCGAACAGCGGCGAGATTTTGGGTATTGCAGGGATTTCCGGCTGTGGGCAGAAAGAGCTTCTGGAAGCAATTGCGGGCCTGCAGCCCACAGAGAGCGGAAGCATCTGCTATATTGAGGAGGATGGAACGCGGGAAGAGCTGATCGGAAAGGACCCGCAGAAGATTCTCGATATGGGCGTGGCGCTTTCCTTTGTTCCGGAGGACCGACTCGGAATGGGACTGGTCGGGGATATGGATCTTGCTGACAATATGATGCTGCGTTCGTTCCGGAAAGGGCACTCGGTGTTCACAGACCGAAAGGAGCCGAGACATCTTGCTGAGACAGTGGTGGATGAGCTGGAGGTTGTGACGCCCGGTATTTCTACGCCGGTCAGAAGGCTGTCCGGAGGAAATGTGCAGAAGGTGCTGGTCGGCCGGGAGATTTCATCTTCACCAACGGTGCTGATGACAGCGTACGCGGTCCGCGGCCTGGATATTAATTCTTCCTATACGATTTACAATCTGATCAATGCACAGAAGGAAAAAGGCGTGGCTGTGATTTTTGTCGGCGAGGATCTGGATGTGCTGCTGGAGCTGTGCGACCGGATTCTGGTTTTGTGCGGGGGCCAGGTGAGCGGGATTGTAGATGGCAGGACAACCGATAAAAATACGGTCGGAATGATGATGACGCGCGTGGGAGGTGCAGGCCATGAAAAATAAACACAGAGATCCGTTGTTCCATATCGTTAAACGTGATGCAATTTCGTGGCAGAAGTCCCTGGGAATCCGCCTGCTTGCCATTGTGGCAGCCCTGGTGGTCTGTGCTGTGGTGACGACGGTGCTCACTGGTATTAATCCGATTCAGGTGTATACGTCTATTTTTGTTGGTGCGTTCGGAACCGTGCGTAAGACCTGGATTACTTTTCAGAATGTGGCGATTCTGCTGTTGATTGCCCTGGCTCTGACACCGGCATTCCGGATGCGGTTCTGGAATATCGGAGGCGAGGGTCAGGTTCTGGTCGGCGGCCTGGCAGCTGCAGCGTGCATGATCTGCCTGGCAGGTAAGGTACCGCATGCTGCGGTGATTGTCCTGATGGTTGTGTGCAGCCTGGGAGCCGGGGCAATCTGGGGGCTGATTCCCGCGTTTTTTAAAGCAAAGTGGAATACAAATGAAACGCTTTCCACACTGATGATGAACTATATTGCGACGCAGCTGGTTGCTTTTTATACAATCGTATGGGAGATGCCGAAAGGCTCCGGAAAGATCGGAATTATCAACCAGAAAACGAATATCGGCTGGCTGCCGGAGGTGGCTGGTTCCAAATATCTGCTCAGTATTATCGTTGCAGTTACAGTGACGGTTCTGATGTATATTTATCTGAATTACAGCAAACAGGGGTATGAGATTTCAGTAGTTGGTGAGAGCGAGCGCACGGCGCGCTACGTGGGAATCAAGGTGGAGCGGATTATTATGCGCACCATGCTGCTGTCCGGCGCCATCTGCGGCCTGGTCGGCCTGCTTCTGGTAGGCGGAATCAACCACACAGTGACAACTACTGTGGCAAACGGACAGGGCTTTACGGCTGTTATGGTTTCCTGGATGGCAAAATTCAATCCCTTTACCATGATTCTGACCAGTTTCCTGATTATTTTCCTGAACAGGGGCGCCAGTGAAATTTCGACGAGCTTTGGCCTGAATCAGTCGTTTTCCGATATTCTGACAGGTATTATTTTATTCTTTATCATTGGATGTGAGTTCTTTATTGCATATAAGATTCACTTCCGCAAGAAGCAGGAAGGGAGCGTGAAGGCAGATGATTAATCTTGTGGCATTTATACCGAGAGCAGTGGTGCAGGGGATTCCTCTCTTGTTTGGAAGCATCGGGGAAATTCTGACTGAAAAATCCGGTAATCTGAACCTGGGAATTCCCGGCGTAATGTATGTGGGCGCCATTGGCGGCGTAATCGGTTCCTTTTTCTATGAGCAGTCCCTGGCTGACCCGGCGGACATGAACGGCTTTCTGGCGCTTCTGATACCGCTTGTATGCTGCCTGTTTGCGTCCTTTTGTATGGGACTCCTGTACTGTTTTCTGACCGTTACACTGCGGGCAAACCAGAATGTGACAGGTCTTGCCATGACGACATTCGGCGTTGGGTTCGGAAACTTTTTCGGAGGTTCTCTGATTAAATTGTCGGGCAGTGATGTGCCGTCAATCGCTCTTTCGGCGACCAGCAATTATTTCAGCAAGTCGCTTCCGTTTGCAGGGGATCTGGGATGGTTTGGGAAAATTTTTCTGTCCTATGGATTTCTTGCGTATGTGGCAATCATCATTGCAATTGTGTGTGCCTATGTGCTGAATCACACGCGTGTGGGCCTGCACCTGCGGGCAGTCGGTGAGAATCCGGGTACGGCGGATGCAGCGGGAATCAATGTAACAAAGTACAAATATGCGTCAACGTGCATTGGCTGTATGATCGCAGGTCTGGGCGGTCTGTATTATGTGATGGATTACGCATGCGGCGTTTGGTCAAACGATGCATTCGGCGACCGTGGCTGGCTTGCAATTGCGCTGGTTATCTTTACAATCTGGCGTCCTGTAGTGGGGATTTTTTCCTCAATCTTCTTTGGCGGACTGTATATTCTGTACCTGTATATTCCAACAGGAATGGAGCATATGGAGTTTCAGGAGATTTACAAAATGATACCGTATATTGTTACCCTGGTCGTTCTTGTGCTTACCAGCATGCGCAATAAGCGGGAAAATCAGCCGCCATTTTCACTGGGACAATCGTACTTCAGAGAAGAACGGTAAAAAACAAAAAGATAAAAGAAATATCCTGGGCTCCTGGCTTGTATGGACGATCTCGAACGTACATGCCAGGAGCTTTTGTTGTATAAAAAACTTCGTTATTTGGTCCCGGAATGGAAAACTACTTTTTGCGTTCCTTGTAAAAATTGGAAAAATCTGGTAATATAGTCAGATATACAAATGACAATGGCGGATTTTGTTTCGCTCAGGTACGAAAGAGACGGGGTTTTTATGAAAAGACAGTATTCGCAGCAGAGTGTATATGAGGCCTTGCAGGAACGGTTTCGGTTTATTTTCGAAGAGTTTGACAATGTGTACGTATCATTTTCCGGCGGAAAAGACAGCGGTTTACTTTTGAATCTGATGCTCGATTACCGCAGAAGGCATTATCCGGAAAAGGTAGTTGGCGTGTTTCATCAGGATTTTGAAGCGCAGTATTCGGTGACAACAGAGTATGTGGAGCGGACGATGGAACGGATCAAGAAGGAGGCAGAGCTATACTGGGTGTGTCTGCCCATGGCAACGCGGACTGCGCTGGGAAGCTATGAGATGTACTGGTATCCCTGGGATGATAAGAAAAAGGATGCCTGGGTGCGCCCGATGCCGGACAAAGATTACGTGATCCGGCTGGAAAATAATCCGATTACGACCTATCACTATAAAATGCACCAGGAAGATCTGGCAAAGCAGTTTGGACGGTGGTACCGTCTGGCACATGGAGGGAAAAAGACAGTATGCCTGCTGGGAATGCGGGCCGACGAGTCATTGCAGCGTTACAGTGGTTTTGTAAATAAAAAGTACGGATACAAAGATCAGTGCTGGATCAGCCGGCAGTTCAAGGATGTCTGGTGTGCCTCACCGCTGTATGACTGGTCTGCAAACGATATCTGGCATGCAAATTATGTGTTCGGATATGATTACAACCGGCTGTACGACCTATACTATATGGCAGGGCTGAAAGTGTCTCAGATGCGTGTGGCTTCTCCGTTTAATGATTATTCGAGGGATTCGCTGAATCTGTACCGGGTGATTGACCCCAACATATGGGTAAAGCTGGTCGGCCGCGTCAAGGGTGCAAATTTTGCAAGTATCTATGGAAAAACAAAGGCCATGGGCTATCGGAATATTACGCTTCCGGAAGGGTATACCTGGAAGGAGTATACGGTTTTTCTGCTGGATACACTTCCGGCAAGGCTGCGGAACAATTACGTCAAAAAGTTTAACACGTCAATCCGGTTCTGGCATGAGACGGGAGGCGGGTTGGATGAGGAGACGATAAAAGAGCTGGAAGAGCGCGGTTATAATATCCAGAGAAACGGTGTTTCGAATTATACGCTGAACAAGAAATCCCGTGTGGTATTCAGGGGAAAAATTCCGGATGATACCGATGATATTAAATCCAGTAAAGACATTCCGAGCTGGAAAAGAATGTGTTACTGTATTTTGAAAAACGACCATATCTGCCGGTTCATGGGATTTGGCATGGACCGGGAACAGCAAAGAAGGATTGATTATATCCGAAAAGAGTACAAAAGCGTGGAGGAGATGGAGCATGGAGTATAAAAGCCCGGTATACAATGTTGTAGCGGTTCCGATCGAGAAGATCAAACCGAATACGTATAATCCGAATGCGGTAGCGCCGCCTGAGATGAAGCTGCTTTATGAGAGCATTCGCATTGACGGGTATACGATGCCAATTGTCTGCTATCACAATCGGGATGAGGACTGCTACGTGATTGTAGACGGATTTCACCGATACCGGATTATGCTGGAACATCAGGATATCTATGAGAGGGAAAAGGGCATGCTGCCGGTTTCTGTAATCGACAAGCCCCTGGACCGCAGGATGGCCAGCACCATCCGTCACAACCGGGCGCGAGGCAGCCACAATGTGGATTTGATGAGCAACATTGTCAAAGAGCTGCATGAGCTGGGCCGCTCAGATGCGTGGATTTCCAAGCACCTTGGAATGGACCCGGATGAGATATTGAGGCTCAAACAGATTACAGGTCTGGTGGCGTTGTTCAAAGATGTCGGATTTGGGAAGGCATGGAGACCGGTCGAAGACCTGGAAAAAGAGGAGATGCCAATATGAAACAAAAAGAACTTATTACAAGAGAACAGCAAAGAACAGAAGATACCTGGGATTTGACAGCTCTTTATGCGACAGATGAGGCGTATGAGGAATCAAAAGAACGTCTCGAAAAAATGACACAGGAGCTTGCCTCTTTGCAGGGTACGCTGCAGACAGGAGCAGAACCGTTTTTAAAGGTGCTTTGTCTGTATGAGCAGGCGATGGAGGTTTTTGATGCACTGCATGTGTATGCCAACCAGAAATACCATCAGGATACGGCAAACGCAAAATATCAGAAAATGAGCGGGGAAATGCAGGTTGCGGGGGCAAATCTGATGCAGGCTGTGTCATGGCTGGAACCAGAGCTTCTGGCAATTCCACAGGATACGATGGAGGCGTATTTTGCAGAGAATCCGCAGCATGTGCAAAAAAATGGTACGTTGACGCGGAACCTGGAATTTTACCGCCGATTTATTGATCAGATCACGAGAAAGCGGGAGCATGTGCTGGATGTGCGGGAAGAAGCGATGCTGGCGCGCGCTTCAGAGCTCGGTGAGGCTCCGTCAAATGTGTATGCAATGTTTCAAAATGCGGACATCCGTTTTCCGGAAGTGGAAGATGGGGAAGGAAAGAGCCTGCCCCTTACGGTGGGAAATTTCGTGGCATATGAGCAGAGCCAGGACAGGGTTCTGCGCAGACATGCATTTGAAACGCTCTATTCCGTATACGGCCAGTTCGGTAACAGCCTGGGAGCATTGTACTATGCGAACCTGAAGCAGGCGGACTTTTTTGCAAAAGAACATCATTATACAGGGGCTATGGAGGCAGCTCTGGATGAAACGGCAATTCCGGTATCAGTGTACAAAAATCTGATTCAGGCCATGAACGAGCGCCTTCCGCTTTTGCACCGTTATGTTGCGCTGCGCAAAAAAATGCTGGGTGTTGAGGAGCTTCACATGTATGATGTGTATGTACCCCTGGTAAAGTGTCCGGAAAAGCCGTACTCTTTTGAGGATGCAAAGCACATAGTAAAACAGGGCCTGGCGCCTCTAGGCGAAGCATACCAGGAGCTTTTGCAGGAGGGGTTTGACCATCGCTGGATAGATGTGTATGAAAACCGCGGCAAACGTACCGGCGCGTATTCCTGGGGGAGCTATGGTTCACATCCGTATGTGCTATTGAATTACCGGGAAAATCTGGACAATGTTTTTACTCTGGCGCACGAGATGGGACATGCTCTGCATTCCTGGCATTCAAACCATACGCAGCCGTACCTCTA
>CAOJHI010000041.1 GCA_948436005.1 uncultured Lachnospiraceae bacterium | reverse complement strand
GCATCGCCATCTTGTCACCGGAGAGATCAACGCCGTTCTGCGCCTTGAACTCGCCTACCATCCAATTAATTAATTTGTTGTCAAAATCATCACCGCCGAGATGTGTGTCACCGTTTGTCGCAAGAACCTCAATGACGCCATCTCCAATTTCAATAATGGATACATCAAATGTACCGCCGCCAAGGTCATATACTAATATCTTCTGTTCCTTTTCATTGTCCAGTCCATATGCGAGCGCTGCCGCTGTCGGCTCGTTGATAATACGCTTTACATCAAGACCTGCGATCTTTCCTGCATCCTTTGTTGCCTGACGCTGTGCGTCGTTGAAGTATGCCGGAACTGTAATTACCGCTTCTGTCACTTTCTCGCCAAGATAGTTTTCTGCATCCGCTTTGAGTTTCTGAAGAATCATAGCGGAAATCTCCTGCGGTGAATATTTCTTTGCATCAATTTCTACTCTATAGTCACTGCCCATATGTCTCTTAATGGAAGAGATCGTGCGGTCCGCATTCGTTACTGCCTGACGCTTTGCCGGTTCGCCGACAAGACGCTCGCCTGTCTTTGTGAATGCCACTACGGACGGTGTTGTTCTGGAGCCTTCTGTATTTGTGATAACTACCGGCTTTCCGCCTTCCATAACTGCTACGCAGCTATTTGTTGTTCCCAAATCGATACCAATGATTTTTCCCATAATTGTTTCCTCCTTGAATGATTAACCTGCTCTGGAATCTATGCTTAAAATGTTCTTGCCTTTAATTTGCCACTTTTACCATGCTGTGGCGTACAATGCTGTCTCTGTAAAGATAGCCCTTCTGGAATTCCTCCACTACGATATTCTCTCCGGTTTCCTCGTCCTCCACATGCATCACTGCATTATGGAAATTCGGGTCAAATTCTTTGCCAAGTGCTTCTATTGGCGTCACGCCGATACTCTCCAGCGTGGTAAGCATCTGCCGGTATACCTTTTCCATTCCCTGTACGAACGCATCTTCTTTTTGCTCCTCAGTAAGCCCTGCAAACCCGCGTTCAAAATTGTCAATCGTGGGAAGGATTTTCTCAATCACGCTTTTTACTCCGACTTCATACATGGCAGCCTTTTCCTTTTCCGAACGTTTGCGGAAATTATCAAATTCGGCCATCTGTCTCTGTACCCGGTCTGTCAGCTCTTCAATCTGTACATCCCTTTTGTCTTTTTTCTTTTTTCCGAACAAAGAGCGCTTCTTCTGTTCGTCCTGCTCCTCTGAATCTTCCTGCACATCTTCCATCTCTGATGCAGCAGACTCTTCCGCTTCCTGTGTTTCGTCTATGACTTCTTCTGCTTCCGCAGCGTCTGCCTGCGCCGCAGCTTCATCCAGAATTTCTTCCTGTCTGTTCTCTTCCACTGGCTGTTCCACCTTTCTACTCTTTCTTAAATATCTGATCAAGCTGTACCATCAGCGTCCTTAAAGTACTGACCACCTTATCATAATCCATACGCTTTGGACCGATCACACCAATCCTGCCATACATTCCTTCACCAATCTCATACGTAGCCGTGACAACGCTGCAATCCTGCATGGACTGAATGGGCGTCTCCTGACCGATGTAAACCTGAATTCCTGTCTCCTGGTCCACATCTCCGCTGATCATATCGACCAGATCTTTTTTTTCCTCAAATGCGCTGATCAGCTCACTTGCCTTCTCACTGCTGCTCAGCTCCGGATATTTAAAAATGTTCGTCGCGCCGCTCGTATAGATTTCCACATCATTTTCCGACTGAATCGTCTCGGCAATAACGTCCAGTACCTGGTTCACTACCTCGCTGTGAATCCCCGCCTGTTCTTTCAGCCTTGCAATCGTGCTCAGATTGATCTCCTCAAGTGTCAGGCCGTTCAGCGCTGTATTCAATAAGATATTCATCTCCAGCACAGTCTTGTGATCCAGGCCATGCTCTATGGAAATCATCTTATTTTTTACAATATTACCCTCCGCCACAATAACGGCAAGAATCTGCGTTTCACTGACAATCGAAAGCTGAATAAACTTGAGCTTTGTCCGATGGTACTGAGGTCCGGAAATCATCGCTGCATAATTTGTATTCGTCGCCAGGACTCTGGCAAGCTGCTTGAGCAGCAGCTCCATTTTATCCTGTCTCTGAATCATCATCTCTTTCATTTCCGTGACTTCCCGGTCTTTTTCTTCCATCATATGGTCAACATACAACCGGTAGCCGGCATCGGAAGGAATACGTCCTGCAGACGTGTGCGGCTGAAGAATCAATCCCATCTCCTCCAGATCCGACATCTCATTTCGTATGGTAGCGGAACTCAGATTCAGGTCAGCATATTTCGAAATAGTCCTTGAGCCAACCGGCTCGCCAGTCTCCAGATACGTTTTGATGATTGCTTTCAGAATCGTCCATTTCCGATCTGTGAGATGCATCTGAACTCCTCCCTTCTTCTCTGCTTGTTAGCACTCTCTTGTTTTGAGTGCTAACACCTTACGTTGTAAATATAATACTGTCATAGTCTTTTGTCAATAGGCTTTTTCATTTTTTTAGAGAAACATACTGTCAGCGGTTGTCGAATTCCCGCGTTTGATATGAATTGACTTTTTACCTGAATGTGATATAGTATAGCAGTAGCAAACTTCTGTTTGATTCTGGAAAGGACATATTATATGAAGAAAGACACGATCATCGGAATCATACTTTCAGTTCTTGCGCTCATTGCCCTGGGACTTCTGGTCATCTATCTGACCACACAGCACTTGGACGTGCTTTTTCCATCAGAAGACACTCTTGCTGAAAAAAATGCAGAGGCTGTGATACTTGCACTCCACGAATCAGACAAGGTGTCTGAATCAGAAACCAATGTGCCTGAGCAGCCTCAGACGGATCAGACAGAGCTTTCTGCTTCCGGTATTTTTACGATCTGGGTCGGTGATTCCAGAACAATCGGGATGCGCGATGCGGTTAAAAATGACGACGTTTACATAGGTGCTTCCGGCGAAGGCTATGACTGGCTTTCTGCAACCGGCCTGCCGCTGCTGAAAAAGGCAATCAAGGACTATCCCGATGCACCCGTAGTGTTTAATTTTGGCGTGAATGATTATGACAATATGGAAAATTACCTTTCCCTGTACACGTCACTTCTTGATGAATATAAGGACACGCATTTTTACTTTTTGTCAGTCAATCCGATCGATCCTGACATATGCAAAAATATTACGAATGAAGAAATTACAGATTTCAACAATCATCTGAAAAATACGTTCGGTTCCGCTTATATTGACAGTTACTCTTACCTTCTCATGAAAGAAGCAGGTACCATCGACGGCGTACATTATTCAGGAGACAACTACCGGTTAATCCACACGTTTGCAGCCAGGGAAATTGCAAAGCTCGAAACAGAAAAACCTGCTACACGCTGAGCAGAAATTCTGCCATAACACAATTACTCAAATCAATTCCCCGCGGGGTCAGGTATACCTGGCCCTCTTTTTTTTGCAACATTCCAAGCTCTATCTGACGCTTCAGGATATCACCGTACACCTCATCCATGGTTTTTCCAAAACGCTGTGCAAAATCTTCCACACTGACACCGCGCATCATGCGCAACCCAAGAAACATGAACTCTTCCATCTGCTCTTCCACACTCAGTATTTCCCGCTTTGCATTGAAAAAACCATTGTTTTGATATTCTTCCATCTTGGCCGGATTCTGGCAGCGGGCACCGCGCAGCAAAGAAGATGCGCCAAGCCCAAATCCAACGTAATTTGTACCCTGCCAGTAACCTTTGTTGTGGCGGCATTCATGCCCGGGAAGTGCATAATTGGAAATCTCATAGCGATGCATACCTGCTTCTGTGAGCAGCATTTCTGTGCTGGCATACATACGCCGTTCTTCTTCCTCTGACGGAAGATATTCCGGCTGTTCTCCCCGATCGCGCCGTCTCATATCCTCCCCATAGCGTTCATAAAAAGAGGTACCTTCTTCTATTATCAGACTGTAGGCAGAAATATGCTCCGGTTTTTTCTCCAATACACGGCGCAGGGTTTGCTCCCAGCTGTCGGGTGTCTGTCCCGGCAGTGCTGACATCAGATCAATATTAATATTATCAAAACCTTCGTTTCTCGCAAGCTCATACGTTCTCTCAAAATCTTTCCAGGTGTGGATTCTTCCCAGAAGGCTAAGCTCTCTGTCATCTGCAGATTGCAGGCCAATGCTCAGCCGGTTAATGCCTGCCCTTCGATAGCTGCTTAGTTTCTTGGCATCCACAGTGCCTGGATTGCATTCCAGCGAAATCTCTGCTTCCGGAACCAGCTCAAACTGACCGCGCACAAGCTCCATGATCTCAACAATCCATTTTGCATCAAGGACAGACGGGGTCCCTCCACCAAAAAATACCGTGATTACACGGTATTCTTCTTTATATGGAAAAGCTTCTATTTCTTTTTTCAGGGTACTAAGATATGATTCCTGTAATTTGGAGCTGGACGGAAAGGACAGGAAATCGCAGTAGGCACATTTTTTGATACAGAATGGGATATGGATGTAAATTTCAAGGTCTTTTTGCATGGTTTTTCTCCGGGGATTTTTAATGAGGACGCCCCTGGCGCCATATACAAAAACGAGGTTCCAATTAGAAGTCACCCCTTATTTTGTATATGGCGCCAGGGGCTGATTTTGAAAATTTTTACGGTTATATTCATACTCGTGTTGTTTTTATATCTTACTTTAGGCTTCTTCTTTTAAACTTACATCGTTTTTAAGCTTTATGTTAGATTGCCTGGATTGGTCTGATTATGAGCCATCTGCTCCATTTCGAAGGTTGTTCCCCGAAGTGGGAGGCCTGCTGCCTTTTTGAGTCTCAGAAGGCCTTCTGTTGCCAGTGTAACAGTGGATTCTACGTGAATGTAATCCGTTGCACTGTAGTCAAAAAGGATATTGGCCTGCGCAGGAAACTCGTCGTCTCCGTCCCAGAACAGGAATTGTATTGGGATGCAGGAAAAGCAGGGAAGTACAAAACCTACATCTGCCTGGGGCAGTATTTCAGCGCCCAGGGCGAGTGCTGCTTCTCTTAGCTTGTCAGGCTTTCCTTCAAAGGTGGCCGCAAGTGGTTTCAGGATATTTTTTTCAAAAGCCGGTGCAAAGGGGCCCGCGTTTCTCAATTCACGAAACGGTACCCAGCGATTCTGGAAACAGGCTGTTTCTTTGCTGTACCAGAACAGATTGTAGATGTCCAGGCGGACGTTTACCGATACTGCTTCCGGCATTTCAGTTGCCACGGTGTCAGGACAGGAAGCTATTTCCGTACTCTGCCCGTATTCCGCTTCTTCAGGCTTAACAGTATCTTCCGCGTCCCATGCTACACTTTCGGGCTCTTCAGGTTTCACACTATCTTTCCCGTCCCATGCTACACTTTTGGGTCCTTCAGGTTTCACACTATCTTTCCCGTTCCATGCTATGCTTTTCAGCCCCTTAGATTTCACAGTATCTTCCGCGTTCCATGCTACACTTTCCGTCTTCTCAGATTTTGCAGTATTTTTTACTTTCTTTGCCCCGGCAAACAGGTCAGACAACGCGACGATCTGACCGTTTTGCCTGTGTACTCCGTATTTCTGTCCGAAATGAAACAGGGTCAGGTATTCTCCCTCCGGCTTCAGCTCCGGAAGTTTCCGGCACAGCTTTTCCTGGTCCAGTTCCAGGAATTTCAGCCGCCAGTCCTCGCACAGCTTTTCATAATTTGATGCCCGTTTTTCTTTCATTTCTATTTATCATCCAGCTTCAGCACGCTCATGAAAGCCTTCTGCGGAATTTCCACATTTCCGATCTGGCGCATCCGCTTCTTTCCTTCCTTCTGTTTTTCCAGCAGCTTTTTCTTTCGTGTGATATCGCCGCCGTAACATTTCGCCAGAACATCCTTGCGCATCGCTTTTACTGTCTCCCGGGCAATGATCTTGCTGCCGATTGCAGCCTGAATCGGTATCTCGAACAGCTGGCGCGGAATCTCTTCTTTCAGTTTTTCACACATTCTGCGTCCGCGCTCATAAGCGGTCTCGCCGTGCACAATGAATGAAAGCGCGTCAACCTCCTCGCGATTGACCAGAATATCCAGCTTTACAAGCTCAGAACGCTGATAGCCTTTCAGTTCATAATCAAAGGATGCGTAACCTCTGGAACGTGATTTCAGTGCATCAAAGAAGTCGTAAATAATTTCATTCAGCGGAAGCGTGTATTTCAGAAGCGCTCTTGTCTCCTCAATGTACTCCATGCCTCCGTAAATGCCCCGGCGCTCCTGGCAGAGTTCCATTATGGAACCAATAAATTCTGTCGTCACCATGATCTCAGCCTCAACTACCGGCTCCTCCATGTATTCTATTTCAGACGGGTCCGGCAGATTGGATGGGTTGGTCAGCTCAATCACTTCTCCGTTTGTCTTGTATACCTTGTAGATAACACTGGGCGCCGTTGTCACAAGATCCAGATTGTATTCGCGTTCCAGACGTTCCTGGATAATTTCTAGATGCAAAAGTCCAAGGAATCCACAGCGGAATCCAAAACCGAGCGCAATCGACGTCTCAGGCTCAAAATGCAACGATGCGTCATTCAGCTGCAGTTTTTCCAGAGCATCGCGCAGATCCGGATATTTTGCGCCATCCGCCGGATACATACCGCAGTATACCATTGGATTGACCTTTTTATAGCCCGGAAGCGGCGCTGCGCACGGCCTTGCCGCACACGTTACCGTGTCTCCAACCCGCGTATCTTTCACGTTTTTGAGGCTTGCTGTCAGATATCCGACCATTCCGGCACTCAGCTCCTCACACGGAATAAACTGTCCAGCGCCGAAGTAGCCAGCCTCCACGACCTCAGCTTCTGCCCCGGTCGCCATCATGCGGATCGGGGTACCTTTTTTTACTGTACCCTCCATAATCCGTACAAAAATAATCACGCCTTTATAAGAATCATATACAGAATCAAAAATAAGAGCCTGGAGCGGTGCGCTGGCGTCTCCTCCCGGGGCCGGGATCTTTTTCACAATCGCTTCCAGCACCTGTTCCACATTCTGGCCTGTTTTGGCTGAGATCAAAGGCGCATCCTCCGCCTCAATCCCTATGACATCCTCAATTTCGTTGATCACTCGCTCCGGCTCCGCGCTTGGCAGGTCAATCTTGTTGATGACCGGCATGACGTCCAGATCATGATCCAGAGCCAGATATACATTTGCCAGTGTCTGCGCTTCTATTCCCTGCGCTGCGTCAACCACCAAAATCGCACCGTCACATGCTGCAAGGCTCCTTGATACTTCATAGTTGAAATCCACATGTCCCGGTGTGTCAATTAAATTAAAAATATATTCTTCCCCGTCCTGCGCCCGATACACAGTCCGGACTGCCTGAGACTTAATCGTAATTCCGCGCTCACGCTCCAGATCCATGTTATCCAGGACCTGGTTCTGCATCTCCCTGCTGGTCAGCAGTCCCGTCATCTCAATGATGCGGTCTGCAAGTGTCGATTTTCCATGATCAATATGTGCAATAATACAAAAATTTCTGATTTTATTCTGCTCTGCTGCCACCTGTGTTCCTCCCTGCCGATACCCAAAATACAGCCTGTCTTTTTCCATTTCCGGCCTTTTATATTCGATACAGTTTAACACATTCCTTTATTGCTTGTCCATAGGGCAGCCAACATTTTAACCGCAAAGCACCTGATCCAGAAGCTGGGCAAGTACCACCATTGCATTTTTCTCTTCCTCGACAGTGTTCAGCTGTGTGCCCGCCTCGATCAGCAGGGAACGCGGCCTCAGATGCAGATTAAAACGCTCGGCTTTCAGGTAAATATTCCTCGTAAAATCCGGATAACGCTCCCGCGCCGCAAGCTGCATCTGCAAAGAAAAGGCCAGATTCTGCGCAATATAAGGATTCTGCAGATACGTAAGCGGTTCATCCTGGCTGTTCCTGGAGATTCCGTTAAAAAACATAATCATGGAAGTGGGTTTCCCGTTAATTTCCGTTACAAATTTCTGTCCCTCCACTCCATCCCGGTGTAAATCAATCACAACCTCAATGGTCGGATTCTCCTCTAAAATCTGTTCCACAGCATCACGGGCATAATCGTACGCAGCACTTCGGTCCAGCACACCATCAACCAGATCATAAACCCCCGTATCGTGGATCACCCCATAACCATATGTATTTTGCAGTTCCTCTGCCAGCACAGTTCCCATCCCAATGATCGAATCTGCTTCCTCACCCTCTCTGGAATCAATAAACGTTTCCTGAGAATGCGTATGATAGATGAGAATCTGAGGAACTCCTTTCTTTTTTTGAATTTTTAAATCTTCTGCCAGAAGCATATCCACATCCAGAAGATCTGCATCCGCCGTTGTTCCTGAATCTACCGTGTAATAATGATTCAGCAGATAATCAAAATCCTGCAGCTGGGTGCGCAAAGCCTCTGAAATTACAGAACTGCCGGATGCCTGTAAAACCTCTTCCGATTCCACCTGTACATCTGTCTGGTTTGTTGTTTCTGCATCTGTTTCAGTCAGAATCTGGGGGGCCGTACCTGCCTGTCCTCCCTCTTTCGCCTTTTTTTCTTTCTGGCCCTTTGCCTCATTTTGTATTTCGCCGCTGTCTGTCCCTGTCGTTTCCGTCTCTTCCTCAGCCTGTCCTTTGGCCAGATGACTGTACACAGGCACTGCCTGTTCCATCCAAAGGGAAGCGAGACTTTCGCCGTCTCCATTCTCCACAGCGGCCGCATATCCCGGAGCCCAGGTGCGTATTGCACTGTCTTCCAGCGAACGCTGTATATTGCCATAATCCAGTCTGTCCTGGATCATTGAAGTAGACAGCAGAACGCTGCCCCCCTTATATATAATATAAATTCCAAGTACTACAATCAACAAATACAGAACCTTCTGTAATCCATCCGTTCCCCTCATATTTGTGCCTCCTGAAAACAGGACTGCCGCATAAGATCTGTTTTATGCGGCAGCTCCACTGGTATCTGTGTTCCTGGCAAATAATCATAAAGCCTGTTTGTCCCTGGCGGCTTTTAACACCGGCTTTAGACGTTACCATATATATATGAAGAAAACTGAAAAAATATTACCGTCTTTCTTTTTCTTTTGCAAATGCAATGTTGAGCCCCTCTGATATCGTATAGCTCAGATATTTGACCGATTCATCAATATCCTTCGGTGTGACAAACATTGTATTCAAATGCGGCGAAATCAATTCCCGTATCATCTGGTGTTTTTCGGCCTGGTTCAGCGTCCCCAGAGTACCGCCGAGCTTTTGCATGCTCGCAGAACTGTCCATCTGATTCACCAGTTCTTCCATCGTATCATTGACAATGGTCGCAGCATCTACCACGGTCGGAACACCTATCGCAATTACGGGAACACCGAGCGTCTCTTCATTAATTGCATTTCGGTGATTTCCAACACCAGACCCCGGATTAATCCCTGTATCGCTGATTTGAATGGTTCTATTGAGACGTCTGGTGCTGCGCGCTGCCAGCGCGTCAATCGCAATGACCACAGAGGGCTTTGTTTCCTGCACCACACCCCGGATAATCTCAAGTGTCTCCATTCCGGTCTGCGCCATGACACCCGGAACAATTGCACTCACCTCTCTGGAACCCTCAGCCACAAACGACGCCTGCCCGTACTCCCGTATCATGTGTCTCGTGATATGCAGGTTATTTACCACATCCGGCCCAAGTGCATCCGGCGTAATCTCCCGGTTTCCAAGACCAACTACCAAAACCGAATCCTGACACCTGCCCTCAGAAGCATACCGATTCAATACATGCTGCAGATGACTGGCCAGCTCTTCTGAAATCTCCCGGTGATACCCTTCATCCGGCGTAGACATATTAGGGGCCTCGATCGTAATATAAGTCCCGACTGGTTTCCCCATCGCCTTTGCTCCATTTTCCGTCTCGATTCGTACAATCGTCGTATAAATTTCGCGTTCCTCATCCGCTCTCTCTTCCACATCCACACCACGGATTTTGATATCTGCCTCTCCATAGCTTTCTCTGGCCTCCAGAGCCAGGTCTGTCCGTATCTGAAAATTTCCCATCATAGCTGCTCTCCTTCGTTCTTTCTGTAACCTATTTTTTACAAGTTTTTCAGAAATATGTATTGACATGAAAGATGGTTTGGAATAAGATATATGAGTATGTTTACATTAAACGACCGTGTCCGATTTTAATGAAACACAGCATAAATACAAAATGTTTGGAGGTGTACACATTGGCTAATATCAAATCTGCAAAGAAAAGAATCCTGGTAGCAAAGACCAGAAATGAGCGTAATAAGTCTGCGAAGTCTGCTGTTAAGACCGCTGTCAAGAAAGTAGAGGCTGCTGTTGCAGCAAATGATAAGGCTGCTGCACAGGCTGCTTTATTGTCCGCTACTTCTATCATTGATAAAGCTGCGAAAAAAGGCATTTATCATAAGAACAATGCAGCAAGAAAAGTTTCACGTCTGACAAAAGCAGTCAACACCCTGGCATAAGCATAGATCAGATAAAATAACATAAAAAAAGCAGCTGGTTCCGTCATTCCGGCTGCTTTTTTATTTCACATTTATTCACATATCGCAAAGGCCTTCGATCACTTCCCAGATTTCATCACGTCCCTGCTTCGTTTCTGCTGAAAAAGGAATAATCAAAGTCCCCGGACGCACGGAAAGTCCTTCCCGGATCAATTTCACCTGCTTTTGTATCTGACTGCGCTTAATCTTGTCAAGCTTTGTCGCAATAATAATCGGTTCATAGCCATTGCTGCAAATCCAATCATACATTGTGCGGTCATTCGCACCAGGCTCATGCCGGATATCTACCAGGAGAAAAACGGCGCGAAGCTGCCCGGACTCATGCAGATACCGTTCAATCAGTTTGCCCCATTTTTCTTTTTCTGCCTGAGAGACCTTGGCATAACCATAGCCGGGCAAATCAACCAGATAAAGTGCATCGTTAATATTGTAAAAATTGATTGTCTGTGTCTTTCCCGGCTGGGCGCTCGTCCGTGCCAGTGCTTTTCGGTTCATCAGGCCATTGATCAGCGATGATTTTCCGACATTTGATTTCCCTGCAAAAGCCACCTCTGCTTTTTCGTTCTCCGGCAGTTTGCTTGTTATGCCACAGACTGTTTCCAGGCTTACCTGCTTGATAATCATCTATTTCTCCTTCTTATCGCATACCAGCGCTGTTTTCAGTACCTCCGGCATCGCGCTCACATACAAAAGCTCCAATCCGCCTGTGATCTCTTCCTGCAATTCGGCAATATCCGGCTTGTTTTCAGAGGGCACAAGTACTGTTGTAATCCCCGCCTGCTTTGCTGCAAGCAGTTTCTCTTTCAGGCCTCCGATCGGCAAAACTCTTCCCCGCAGCGTAATCTCTCCGGTCATCGCTACATCCGCACGCACCGGAATTCCCGTAATCGCAGAAAGAATCGCTGTTGCCATCGTAATTCCGGCTGAGGGTCCATCCTTTGGAACCGCACCTGCCGGAATGTGAATGTGAATATCATTCTTGGTGAAAAATTCTGAATCAATCCTGTATTCATTTCCCAGGGAGCGAACATAGCTGATTGCTGTCCGCGCAGACTCCTTCATCACATCGCCAAGCTGTCCGGTCAGCAAAAATTCGCCTTTCCCCGGCATCGTATTCACTTCAATCTGCAAGGTATCACCCCCGACACTCGTCCATGCAAGCCCGCGTACAATACCCACATCATTTTTTGTATTCTTTTTCTTAACAGTAAAGCGTTTTCTGCCAAGATATTTCTCGAGATTTTTTTCAGAAACACGTACACACTTCACGTCATGCTCCAGAATTTCCCGCGCTGCCTTCCGGCAAATCTCGCCGATCTTGCGTTCAAGCTGACGTACGCCCGCCTCTTTTGTATAACCGTTGATCACAGACTCAAGCGCCGACTTTGTGATCGTGAGCTGCTTCGCCGCCAGTCCGTGATGTTCCATCTGCTTTTTCACAAGATGGTCGCGCACAATATGCAGCTTTTCATTGGCTGTATAACTGCTCACCTCAATGATTTCCATACGGTCAAGAAGCGGCCTTGGAATCGTCTGAAGGTCATTTGCAGTTGCAATAAACAGCACCTCCGAAAGGTCAATCGGAACTTCCACATAATGGTCTCTGAACTTACAGTTCTGTTCAGAATCCAGAACCTCAAGAAGTGCAGACGAAGTGTCTCCCTTGTAATCACTGCTTACTTTGTCGATCTCATCCAGCAGCATCAGAGGATTTTTAACGCCTGCCTGGCGCATCCCCGCTGCAATGCGCCCCGGCATTGCTCCGATATAAGTACGTCTGTGCCCGCGGATTTCGGCCTCATCTCTTACGCCTCCAAGGCTGATTCGCACATACTTTTTATCCAGCGCCCGTGCAACGGAACGTGCAATCGACGTCTTCCCAGTACCCGGCGGTCCCACCAGACACAGAATCGGACTGTCGCCCTTATGGTTCAGGCAGCGAACCGCCAGAAATTCCAGGATGCGCTCTTTTACTTTTTCCAGTCCGTAATGGTCCTCATTCAGAATCCGCTCAGCATTTTTCAAATCGCTGTTATCCTCTGAGGTTTTATCCCAGGGCAGCTCCAGCAATGTTTCTATATAGGTACGAAGCACAGAATTTTCAGCAGAATTATTACCAATACTCTTTAAGCGTTCTGCTTCTTTCCTTATTTTTTCCTTTACTTCCGCAGACGCACACAAGGCCTGTGCCGCCTCCTGGTAATGTTTCACATCAGAAAGCAGGCCATCCTCGCCCAGTTCCTCCTGAATAATCCTGATCTGCTCCCGCAACACGTACTCACGCTGATTCTTGTCCACTCTTTCTTTGACCTTCTGCTGAATCTCATTGCGGATTTGAAGGATCTCCATCTCATTCACAATCAGCGCACTCAGATCATTGTAACGTGAAACAATATCTTCTTTTTCCAGCAGTTTCTGGCGGTCTTCATAATACATCGGAAGATGCACACTCACTGCCATAGTCAGCTTTTCCAGATCCTGGATCTCCAGAAGCTGTTTCTGCATATCCTTGCCGAATTTCTGATTCAGCTGGCCATAACGCGTAAGCAAATCCCGCAGCGCGCGCACCATTGCCTCTGCCATGGAAGCATCTATCTCAGGTCGCAGCTCTTCCACAGGCTCTACCTGAACCTCCAGATAGCCGTTAGCAGCTTCCCCTTCCAGCAAACGCCCTTTCTGGAGCCCTTCTACCATCACGCGGACAATGTCTTTCGGGAGCTTGGCCACATTGCGGATCCTTGCTATTACACCAAACTCATATAAACCTCGCAAACCCGGATTATTGTCATCCGGGTTTCGCTGCGTCACTAAAAAAATAATCTGATCCTTCTCCATCGCCGCCTCAACTGCCTGGATGGAGCTTTTTCTGCTGATATCAAAATGCAGTACCATTGTCGGCAGCACGGTAAGGCCCCGCAGTGGTATTGCAGGCATTCTCTTTTTCACTTCGTTCATAATTTCCTCATCACTGATACGCGGCTGTCTTTTATGCAGTCTCCTCCATCATTCCGATCCTGCGTTTTCTCCGCCCAATTGGAAGTTCCCGATACGAAAGCTCCGGCTCTCCGCTTCCGTCAATCGTCTCCTTTGTCACAAGACAAGTCGCTATGGTATCATCTGACGGAATCCGATACATCAATTCCTGCATTGCATGTTCCATGATAGCGCGCAGACCTCTGGCCCCTGTCTTTCTCTTGATCGTTTTTTCTGCAATCGCTTCAATTGCCTCCGGCGTAAACGAAAGCGCAACATCGTCGAGCCCAAACAGTCCCTGATACTGCTTTACAATTGCATTCTTCGGCTCTGTCAGGATACGAACCAGCGCATCCTTATCCAATTCATCGAGAGATACCACGATCGGTACACGTCCTACAAATTCCGGAATCATACCGAATTTAATAAAATCCTGCGGAAGGGCCTTTTTCAGAATCTCTCCGACGTTTCTTTTATCCTTATCCGTCAGCTCTGAATTAAATCCGATTCCCTTTTTATCCAGACGGGTTCCGATAATCTTATCGATTCCTTCAAACGCTCCGCCGCAGATGAACAGGATATTCGTTGTATCAATCTGCAGCAGCTCCTGATGCGGATGCTTGCGTCCGCCCTGCGGCGGTACGGAAGCCACGGTTCCTTCCAGAATCTTCAGCAGTGCCTGCTGCACACCTTCTCCGGACACATCCCGCGTAATGGAAGCATTCTCAGATTTTCTGGTGATTTTATCGATCTCATCTATATAGATAATACCATACTCGGCTTTTTTAATATCATAATCCGCTGCCTGAATAATTTTAAGAAGAATGTTCTCCACATCCTCTCCAACGTATCCTGCCTCGGTCAGTGCAGTTGCATCTGCAATCGCAAATGGTACATTTAAAAGCCTCGCAAGCGTCTGTGCCAGCATCGTCTTTCCTGAACCAGTTGGCCCCAGCATCAAAATATTACTTTTCTGCAACTCCACATCCAGATACTTACCACCGGTAATTCTCTTATAGTGATTGTATACAGCAACTGCAAGCGCCTTTTTCGCCTCATCCTGCCCAATCACATACTCATCCAGAAATGCTTTTATCTCCATTGGTTTGAGCAGATTAATCTCTGTATCTTCCTCAAGAGCATCCGCATCCAGTTCTTCCTCAATGATCTCTGAACAGATTTCAACGCATTCATCACAAATGTATACCCCATTCGGTCCTGCAATCAATTTGCGGACCTGATCCTCTGTCTTGTTGCAGAAAGAACATCTGATCTTTTCTCCGTTTTTGCCAGGCATTTTCCCACTCCTTAAATAATCTAATGAACCACAGCGGGACTGTTACGGTTTTTGTGCGTAACAGCCCCATAAAATACACTTTATCGCGGCGCGATAATTTCATCAATCAGTCCGTAAGCCTTAGCTTCCTCTGCAGACATCCAGTTATCACGCTCTGTATCTGCTGCGATCACTTCGTACGGCTGTCCTGTATTGGCAGCAAGCATCTCATTTAATTTCTTCTTTGTCTGAAGGATCTTGTCCGCCATAATCTTAATGTCCGTAGCCTGACCCTGCGTACCGCCGGAAGGCTGGTGAATCATAATCTCTGCATTTGGCAGAGCATAACGTTTTCCTTTCGTACCTCCTGCCAGCAGAAATGCTCCCATACTGGCTGCCATTCCCATACAGATCGTGGAAACGTCGCATTTAATATAGTGCATGGTATCATAAATTGCCATTCCTGCGGAAATTACGCCGCCAGGGCTGTTGATATAAAGCTGAATATCTTTGTTCGGATCCTCAGATTCCAGAAACAGAAGCTGTGCAACAACAAGGTTCGCACTTACATCATTTACTTCTTCTCCAAGAAAAATAATCCGGTCGTTCAGCAATCTGGAATAAATATCGTAAGAACGCTCTCCTCTTCCGGTCTGTTCAACGACCATAGGTACAAGGCTCATGCTCCAATTCCTCCCTGTCTGAAAATAGTCCGGATACAACCCACGCTGTATCCGGATATCATATCTTACTCGGCCTTAGCTGCCTCTACTTCCTTTGCGGCCTCTGTGATCATCTCAACAGCTGCCTGAATAGCCAGGTCGTTCTTCATCTGTTCTTTTGCGTAGCCATCCATGATCTCTTTGATCTTGTCTACTTCCATCTTGTACTGCTGAGCCATCTTTGCATATTCCTCATCCAGACGCTCTTCGCTGATTTCGATATTCTCTGCTTTTGCAATCGCTTCCAGTACCAGACTGTTCTGGATTCTCTTCAATGCTTCCGGTCTCATCTGCTCCAGTAACTTGTCCGCTGTCATACCTGTGAACTGCATGTACTGTTCCATCGTAAGTCCCTGAGACTGAAGTCTTCTTGAGAAGTCCTCTGCCATACGTCTTACCTGCTCATTTACCATAGCATCCGGAATATCCATTGACGCATTGGCAACAGCCAGTTCTACCACTTTATTTTCTTTTGCACGCTTTGCTTCTTTTTCCTTCCGCTCAAGCAGTTTTGCACGAATGTCGTCTTTGTACTCTGCAAGCGTATCAAATTCGGAAACATCTTTTGCAAACTCATCGTCTGCCTCCGGAAGTTCCTTTACTTTAATTTCATTTACCTTGCATTTAAATACAGCAGCCTTGCCCTTCAGATCTTCTACATGATACTCTTCCGGGAAGGTCACATTTACTTCTACATCTTCGCCGATCTTTGCACCTACAAGCTGCTCCTCAAATCCCGGAATAAAGCTGCCTGAACCAATGGTCAGCGGATAATCCTCACCCTTGCCACCTGCAAATGCAACACCGTCAACAAAGCCCTCAAAATCAAGCTTAACCATATCGCCGTTTTCTACCGCACGGTCGTCAAAATCAAGCATTATGGCATTGTTCTAGCGTTCTTTGTCTAATGATTTCTCCAATTCTTCATATGAA
>CAOJHI010000040.1 GCA_948436005.1 uncultured Lachnospiraceae bacterium | reverse complement strand
ACCAGACCAAGCAGTCTGCCATCGGAAAATACGGCCGCTGCATTATAGAGCTTGCCCTCTTTTTCCCACGGCAGCCCCACAAATACCAGTGCATCCTCTCCCTTTGTAACTGCGATCAGCTGAAAAAGCGCTTCCCGCGCCTCATCCAGAAGCTTCTCCTGCCAGAACAGGTCTTCACACGTATAGCCGGTCAAACACAATTCCGGGAATACAATAATCTTTGCCTTTTCCTGCAATGCTCCTTTCAGTTCCCGGGAAATACTCTCCAGGTTAAACCTGCAATCCGCCACCCGGATTTCCGGCGTTACTGCCGCCACTTTTATGAAACCATCCCTCACACCAAGTTCCTCCTGACTGCTGCTTTCTTCTTTCCGGCCCTTTCTTATCTACCTGACCGTATTACATACATCCATTCTTTATCTGCCAGCCGTATTACGTATACTTGCCCTCTGTCTGTCGGCCGTGTTACGTTCACTTGCCCTCTGCCTGCCGGCTGTATTACATACACTTGCCCTCTGTCGGCCGGCCGCGTTACAACGCTTACCTTTTATCTGCCGGCCTTTTTCAGAAGCGCCCGCAGCTCTTCTACCTCCACACGGTACGTTTTCTGGCAGAACTGACAGTTCACTTCAATCGCCTCGCCCGCATCAATCATCTCCTGTAAATCCTTTTTCCCGATGCTGATCAATGCCCGCTCAATCCGTTCTCTGGAACAGTCGCAGTGATACTGCATCGGCACTGTATCCATAATCTCCACCCCAAACTCTCCAAGCAGCTCGCCCAGAATCTGTTCCGGTGTCATCCCTGCATCCAGCATGGCAGTCACAGAGCTCACATCCGCCAGTTTCCTCTCCAGACGCTCCACAACATCCTCTGAAGTAAACGGCATCAGCTGAATGATAAAACCGCCTGCCTGTTTGACCGTATTGTTTTTTTCCATCAAAACGCCAAGCCCGACAGACGACGGCACCTGCTCTGAGACAGCAAAGTAATACGTGAGATCATCACCGATCTCTCCTGTCTTTAATTCACACTGTCCGATGTATGGCTCCTTCATGCCAAGATCTTTGATCACATTCAAAATCCCGATGCCAATCGCGCCGCCCACGTCCAGTTTTCCTTTATCGTTTGCATGAAGCACCACACCCGGATTCTGCACATATCCTTTTACATTTGCCTTCGAGTCTGCGGTCACTGTGATGCCGCCGATCGGTCCGTTTCCTTTGATCTGAAGTGTCAGAATATCTCTGTCCCCCTTCATCATAGCACCCATCATAGCGCCCGCTGTCAGCAGCCGTCCAAGCGCTGCCGTTGCCACGGGACTCGTATTGTGAAAAGACCGTGCCGTCTCTACGGATTCCTTTGTCGTCGCTGCAAACGCCCGAATCTGCTGGTTTGCAGCCGTAGCTCTTACGATATAATCCATCTGTCCTGTATCCTTTCTCTTCCTATAATATCCCCAATCCTCCGGCAATCATACCTCCCAAAAGGCCGGCCGCGTAAAGCAGCCCCGTGATCGCCAGATTTGTTTTCTTGCTTTCATTTTCCCGGTATAAGACGAGTAAACCCGTACCCGCGCTGCAAAGAAGCCCGGAAAATAAAGCGCCGCTCCCGATGATCCCTTCCAGAAAAAGCTGGGTAATCAAAACGGACGCCGCACAGTTCGGTATCAGCCCCACCAGCCCGGCAAACGCCTCTGATATAACCGGTATCCCCGCAATTCCCTGCGAAGCCCCGGCAATTCCGCTCCATTCCATTCCTAATCCAATCACAAGAGAGATCACGAACAAAAAAACCGCTGTCCGAATCGTATGGTTCAGGGCAGAATACACAATTCCATGTTCCCCGCATCCACAGTGCTCATGCTCACACATATGAGGGTGCTCCGGCATCTCCTTTCTGCGTCCAAATAAACGTTCAACCGCCAGATCAGTCAGAAGCCCGGCCGCTGCCGCCACCGCCACTTTAACCAGAAGTATTTTCAGAATCACAGCTGCACTGATTCCCTCCGATACCATGATGGGGAGCATTTCATCCGAAGTAGATAGAAATACGGAAAGCAGCGTTCCCGGAGATACCATACCGCCCGCAAACAGTCCTGCTGCCGCCGCTGAAAATCCGCACTGCGGAATAATCCCGATCAAAGCCCCCAGAAGAGGCCCCGCCTTTCCGGCCTGATAGATCAGTTCTTTTGTCTTTTGGCTCATCCTGTGCTCTGCATACTCTACCACCAGATAGGAAAGGTAAAGAAACGGCAGAAGCTTCACACAATCCGCCACACTGTCAATGAAAATTTCCCGCATAAATCCGCCTTTCTCTCAGTCAATATTCTGTCCTGACTGTATATGTCCTTCTCATTCCAGGGTATCATAGCACAAAAAGAGGCAGCTGCACAATACATATTTCCTGTGCAGCTGCCTTCTGTTTCTTATGAACCTTTTCAATCAGTCGTCTTCCCCAAGATCTTTTTCCTGCATTTCCTGGATATCCGGGAACATGGAAAGCATCGGTTTTATCTTTTCATGGTGGAATTTCCGGGCCACATAATTTTTCGTGCATTTCATGACCTGCGGAGAAAGCACCAGAACGCCGATTAAGTTCGGAATCATCATCATACCGTTAAACGTATCGGAAATATCCCACGCAAGCTGAGCCTTCATCAAAGAGCCCGCAAGCACAATCCCTACAAATACAAGCCGATAAACCGTAACTGATTTGGTACCAAACAGATACTCACATGCAGTAGAACCATAATGGCTCCATCCAAGCACTGTTGAATACGCAAACAGCAAAATAGCAATTGCCACAAACCATGCGCCCGGTTTTCCGAATGTCTGTGAAAACGCATAGCTCATCAGAGAGTTGGATTCAATTGCAGCAGCCGTTTCCGTCAGCTTTCCGGTAACGAGATCAACTGCACCGGAGCACAGAATCGTCAGCGCAGTCAGTGTGCAGACAACAATCGTATCAGCAAATACCTCAAAAATGCCCCACATACCCTGACGCACCGGTTCCTTTACATTGGAGCTGGAATGCACCATAACAGACGAACCAAGTCCGGCCTCATTAGAAAATACGCCGCGCTTCATACCCATCTGCATTGCCAGCGCAATACCGGAACCAACGATACCGCCTGCCGCTGATTTCAGAGCAAACGCTCCTTTAAAAATAGAAACAAACGCTGCCGGAACCACATCAATATGTACACAGATAATCACAAGCGTTCCAATCAGATACACAACCACCATGAACGGAACGATCTTTTCTGTCATGGTCGCAATCCGCTTGATGCCGCCCAGAATCACAAGCGCAACCGCAAGAACAAGAAAAATTCCGGTCGCCAGCTCCGGAATACCGAATGCTGTCTTTACATTGCCAACCATACTGTTTACCTGGCTCATATTTCCGATGCCGAACGATGCCAGGAGGCAGAAACAGGAGAAAAGAACAGCCAGCAAAATACCGATCTTTTTGCAGCCCTTTTTTGCTCCCAGTCCGTCGCGCAGATAATACATAGCGCCTCCGCACCACTCTCCTTTGGCGTTTTTCCGGCGGTAAAGAATACCCAGTACATTCTCAGAATAGTTGGTCATCATCCCGAAAAATGCAATCAGCCACATCCAGAATACAGCGCCCGGGCCTCCGACTGCAATCGCGCCCGCCACGCCGACAATATTTCCGGTGCCAACTGTCGCTGCGAGTGCCGTGCAGAGCGACTGAAACTGAGAAATCGACTTATCGTCTGTATGTTTTGTTACGTGTTTCTCTCCAAAAATAGCGCCGATCGTATGACGCATCCAGTATTTAAAATGGCTTAACTGGAAAAATCCTGTCATGCACGTCATCAGAACGCCGGCAAAACCAAGCAAAACCAGAGCCGGCCAGCCCCACACAATATTATTGACAGTGCTGTTCACCTGTGTAATCACATCAACCATGCTGCATCCATCCTCTCTTTTTTCATAATCTCCCTTTAACCTTGCCTCTTATAAAGAATATGCTGCGTTACCCGCGCATAAACCTCTTTAAAAATTCCTGTGTCTTCGGATTTTGCGGATTGCTGAAAATCTGTTTCGGTTCTCCTGCTTCCTCAATCACACCGTCTGCCATATATACAACATGATTCGAGACATCCCGCGCAAATGCCATCTCGTGTGTCACGATAATCATGGTCAGACCCTCTCCTGCAAGCTGCTTCATAACGTCAAGCACCTCACCCACCATCTGCGGGTCCAACGCTGACGTCGGTTCATCAAACAGCAGGAGCTCCGGTTCCATGGCGAGTGCCCGCGCAATCGCCACACGCTGCTTCTGTCCGCCGGAAAGCTGCCGCGGCTTTGCGTTGATATACGGAGCCATGCCAACCTTATCCAAAAATGCAAGCGCACGCTTTTTCGCTTCCTCTTTATTCTTTTTCAGCACCTTGGTCTGCCCGATAATACAATTCTGCAGCACTGTCATATTGTTGAACAGATTAAAGCTCTGAAACACCATACCAACCTTTGCACGATACGCCGCAGCATTTGTATGCGCAGCCGCAATATCCTCTCCATGATACAGAATCTCACCGGTCGTCGGAGTCTCAAGCAGATTCAGGCAGCGCAACAGTGTTGATTTTCCGGAACCTGAGGCCCCGATGATGCACGTCACATCCCCGGTCGAAACAGAAAAATCAATATCCCGCAGGACGACATTTTTCCCAAAGGTTTTGCTCAGATGATTGATTTTAATAATTTCCCCGCTCATTCGTCCTCCTCCTTTTTCGCTGTATAGCTGTACAGACCACTTGTATGCGCCAGCGTATCCGTTGTAGCCAGATCGTAATTATCGCTTCCGTCCATCTTTTTCTCCCACAGCCTGAGCAGTCTGGAACATGCAAAAGTCAGGATGAAATAGATCACCATCGCAATCGTGAAAGACTCAAAATAGGTGTACAGCGCTCCTGCCACGCTCTTTGCCGCATAAAACATCTCTACAATGCCTATTACGGACAGTACGCACGTATCTTTGATATTGATAATCAGATTGTTCCCGATCTGAGGCATGATATTGCGCAGTGCCTGCGGCAGAATCACATAAAGCATGGTCTGCACATGTGTCATACCGATGGCCTTCGCCCCCTCCGTCTGACCGGGGTCAATGGAAAGAATTCCGCCCCGGACGGTCTCTGCCATATATGCGCCCGTGTTGATTGATACAATAAAAAATGCCGCAAACCACATGGACATATTGATATTAAACACAGCAGAGGAACCGAAAAAGATGAACATTGCCTGCACCATCATCGGCGTACCGCGGAATACCTCAACATAAATATTCAAAATCAGCCGGACAACCCAGAGCAGTGCCCGCTTCACAATGTTATCCTTTTTACTTACCGGGATGGTCTGAACAATCCCGACCGCAAAACCGATGATGCATCCAATAAATGTACTGATCAGCGCAATCACCATTGTATTTTTTGCGCCGTCCAGATAAGCCGGCCCGCGCTCCTGCAAAATATACACAATTCTGCCCCAAAAATCCTGTGGCATATTCTCTCTCCTCCCTTTACCTGCAAATTCATGCTACCTTCTACCCAATACTTTTATGTAATCCCGCATGTCGCTTCAGCAACTATTTTCCTTATGAGGGTGTGTTCAATCGAGTTGGAAAGATTTCTTTCTTACTCGCCGCGCCACCCGCATGTCGCTTCGCGACAATTTTCCTTATGAGGGTGTGCGCATAAAAGGGGCATTTGCACGTTTGAAAAAATTGATCTGTGCAATGCCCCTCATATCAAACTAATTTATTCTGCATCGGAAAGCGGCTGTACGGAAATTGCCTCGTTCATCATTTCTTCGTAATCTTCTGTTGTCATGTTCTCAAGAACGCTGTTGATGGCATCTTTCAGCTCATCGTTGCCCTTCTGCAGAGAAATGCCGATATTGATCTCCTCATCGGAAACCTGGAATTCGCCCTCGCTGCCTGTAAAATCAAGCAGTTTAAAGTCCGGATACGCAACGCATGCAGCCATACCGGTCGGCATATCGGTTACAACGAGATCACATTTGTCAGCTGCCAGGGAAACCAGCATAGCCGGGGCAGACTCCTGTGCCGGAAGAATATTGGCATCCTCAATCTGCGGCAGGCATACATCGTACCAGATAGTATTGAGCTGAGACGTGCACGTTGCACCTGAAAGATCTGCCACGCTCTTTGCTTCCGCGTAAGCGCTGTCAGCCTTTGTCAGAGTGATAATGGATGCATAATAATACGGCTCTGTAAAATCTACCATCTGCATACGTGCAGAAGTAATGGACTGTCCTGCGATCACACAGTCCACAGTGCCGGACTGTACTGCCGGTACAAGGGAATCCCAGTCAAGCTTTACGATCTCCAGCTCATAACCAAGCTCCTCACAGATGTGCTTTGCCATCATAACATCATAACCATATGCATACTCGGAGCTGCCTGCAATCGGAACCGCACCATTCTCGTCTGTAGCCTGTGTCCAGTTGTATGGCGCATAGCCGCATTCCATCGCAACCTTCAGTGTCTTTGTCTCCTCTGCAAACGCCGTACTCCCGACGCTGAGAACCATTGCTGCCGTACAAAGCAGGGCAGCTGCAGCTTTTCCATTCCTCTTCATAAACCTCTCCTCCTGATCTCAAAAGTATAAGACGCAAAAAGGCCCCTGAATCAGGAGCCTCTTTGTTCCTTGTTGCTCATTAATATACCATAAAAACGTATAAAATACCAAAAGTTTTTTTCACTTTTTATAATTTTGTTGTATAGTGACAAATTCTGTCTTTACAGGCCTGCGTTTTACAGAAAGATTGTCTATCCGGCAAGCTATCTATCCTTATTTTGGCTTATTTGGACTTATCTTGTTTTTATAAAAACTGAGCAAACACCGACGCGCCCACCACGGTCAAAAGCCCGGATACCGCAATCGACAGACTGCTCATCGCTCCTTCGATCTCTCCGAGCTCCATCGCTTTTGCTGTTCCGATGGCATGCGCTGCAGTGCCGAGCGCAATCCCCTTTGCAATCGGCTCCTCAATGTGAAACAGCCTGCAGATATGTTCTCCGATTACATTTCCGAGAATCCCTGTCACAATGATCACTGCCACTGTGATTGTCACAATTCCGCCAAGCTCCTGCGAAATCCCCATACCGATTGCTGTGGTAATTGATTTCGGCAGCAGTGTCACGTATTCCTCGTGGCTCAGACGAAACAGCGCCGCCATCGCCAGAATAGAAAGAAGGCTTGATGCCACACCGGAGAGAATTCCTGCCATGATCGCCTTGCTGTTTTTCTTCAGTAATGCAATCTGCTCATAAAGCGGGATTGCCAGACATACGGTTGCCGGCGTCAGAAGATACGAAAGGAGCTTGGCTCCCTCCTCGTAGCTTTCATAATCAATCCGGAAAACAGCCAGAATGAGGATTACTGCCACAATCGAAACAAGCAGCGGATTGCAGATTGCAAGCTTCAGTCTCCTTTTCAGAAAAAGACCAAACTCATACGCAAGCAGGCTGACCACCACACCGAAAAATACAGAATCGCAAAGTATGTCTCTCATTTTTCTGCTCCTTTTTTGCTTCTGCGGATGACTGCCTGCGTTGCCTGTCCGGAAATTGCCATGACAACTACAGTCGAAACTACCGTAACCACAATGAGCTGTCCTAAAATCGGACGAATGCGTTCCCAGGACTCTATCAGCCCCACCGCTGCCGGAATAAACATCAGCGGCATAATTTCCACCAGAAACTTCCCTGCATCCTTTACAGCCTCCAGAGGAATGATATGCAGACACAAAGCAGCCAGCATCAGGACAAGCCCGTAAATGCTGGCTGGTATCGGCAGGGGAAGCAGCGCTTTCAGCCCTTCCCCCAAAAATGAAATTCCGATAATAATTAAAAACTGACGTACGTATTTCATATTTTATGCCTTTCCCCAGACAGCCAGTCGCTTACATCCGCTCCGGCGCCGAAAATCCAAGCAGATCAATGCTCGTCTCAAGCACTCTCTTTGTCAGAGAAAGCAGGGCAATCCAGCTTGCCTTGCGCGTCTCATCCTCCTCGGTCAGAATCTTTGTCTCATGATAAAAACGGTTGAATGCATTGGCAAGATCATAAATAAAGGAACATATCTTATGCGGCGCAATCTCCTCATATGCCTGAGCAATGACGCTGTTAAATTTCACAAGCTCCATCATAAGCCCCTTCTCGCTGTCACCGCAGGGAGCCAGAATCGCCCCGCCGCAGATTTCCTTTCCGCCCGCACAGTATTTATTCAGGATAGACTTGATCCGTACAATTGTATACAGAATATACGGCCCCGTATTTCCTTCAAATGAAGTAAACTTCTCTGTATCAAAGATATAATCCTTGGATGCCTGATTCGAGAGATCGCCGTATTTGATTGCGGAAAGTGCAACCAGCTTTGCTGTCTCCCTTGCTTCCTCCGGATCTACCTCATGATTTTCCGTAATCTTCTTATACATCTCCTCATTAATCCCGGAAATCAGCGTTTCGAGACGCATCACGCCGCCGTCTCTCGTTTTAAATGGTTTGCCGTCTCTTCCATTCATAGTGCCAAAGCCCAGGAACCGGAGATCTGTATCGTCCTCCACCAGCTTCGTCTTGCGCGCACAGCGGAATACCTGCGTAAAATGCATGTCCTGACGCTTGTCTGCCAGATAAATCATGCGGTCCGGATGATAGTGCTTCATACGGTCAATGATTGTCGCCAGGTCAGTTGTTGTATAGAGCGCTGCTCCATCGGATTTCAGAATAATACACGGCGGAATCTCCTTCGTATCGCTGTCTTCTTTGATATCCACAATCAGCGCTCCCTGATCCTCATACGCATAACCTTCTTCTTTCATGCGGGCAACCATATCCGGTATGTAGGGCTGAGCGTCCGATTCCTTTTTCCAGAGATCAAACTCCACATTCAAGTTACTGTAATTGCGCTTCAGGTCAGTCACCGACACATTCAGAATGTGCTGCCACAGCGCATGATAGCCGCGCACACCCTCCTGCAGCTTTGCCGTTGCAGCCAGTGCCTCTTCTTTATAGGCAGCATCTGCTTTTGATTTCGCACTTGCAGTCGGATAAATCTCCTCCAACTCCGAGATCGTAAACGGCGCTTCCTGCGGATAGTCTCCTTCATAGCTCTCATCAAAATAAATCAGGTCCGGCTGCCGCTTTTTCACTTCTGTAATAATGAGCCCCATCTGAAGCCCCCAGTCGCCAAGGTGCACGTCGCCGATCACCTCATGCCCTGCAAAGCGGCAGATTCGTTTCACACTCTCACCGATAATCGCAGAACGCAGATGCCCTACGTGCAGCGGCTTTGCCACGTTCGGTCCGCCGTAATCCACCATGATTTTCTGCGGTCTGTCCGCCTGTTCCACAGACAGACGATCATCCGCCTGCATTTCCAGCAGATAATCTGCCAGAAAGCTGCCGGATATCTTCATATTAATAAAGCCGGGATTCACTGCGCTCACTTCGGCAAAGGCCGGATTTCCCTGCAATGCCTCAGCTACCTCCTGTGCAATCACAATCGGAGCCTTCTGATATTTCTTTTTGGCCGCCATTGCACCGTTACACTGATATTCACACAAATCGGGGCGGTTCGAAATTCCCGTCCTGCCATAAGATGCATCATAACCGCAGGCTTCAAATGCACTCATAACCTCCGCGCTGATCAAATCCAGAATCTTTTTCATTCTTCTTACCCATCCTTCTTCTGCATACTGTCCGAAAACGTTATAACAGTATAACACAGAACTTTCCGTACCTACAATCCCTTTTTCAGCTCTTTTTCATTCCCCCGTTTTTTCATTCTGTCCTCTGTCCACATAACTGCCGCAGCACCCACAGCCACAGCCGCCAGCGCCTGCCAGTTGTATGCACAGAAAAAACCTGCAAGAGCAAACCTGTCCCGGAAAGCCAGGGCAAGCGCGAGGCTCAGAAAAACAAATCCCCACCATACTACGTCCCTGCTACGAATAATCCAGTCCTTCTGTAGTGCCTTCCACCCTTTCACACTCTCCTCATGCAGTCTTCGAAAAAGCTTTCTCATATAGATCAGGCTGTTGCAGGCCGAGGATACCAGAAGCGGCAAAAAGAAAAACGAATACCGGAAAATCATGCTTCCGCCCGTGTCCCTGAAATCATACAGTACCCCTTCCGACGCTGTTTCCCGGAAATAATGCAGCATCACTTCTCCGGAAAGCCGAATCATTACCGAAGCCTGCGCAAGGAAAAAGCAAAACAGGCCAAAGTAAACAGTCAGTACCAGTTTTCTTCCATTCATACGCCAAAGCTCAGAAAACAACAGCTCTTCCTTCCATAAAATCCGTTCCAGGAACCCGTTCACCAGACATCCAAGCAGACAGAACGCCGTAAAAACTCCCAGTCCCCTGCCTCTCCATACCTCTTCCGTTAAAAGCGGCAGAAGTACGCAAAACTTTGCCGCATTTTCCGCGCCAACCAGCATATAAATCTGCCACGACGCAAATCCCGCACGCCTTTTTTGCACCTGCTGCAAATGACTCGCATTCTTTACTTTCTGCACGTCGTATTCTCCTTTTCTTTTATTGTTCAACCTGTTTTGAAATTTGAGATATTTTTTAGTATATGTCATTTTTCTCAAATTTATTTTGAATCAAAAAAACAGCGCCCGTCTTTTTACCAGACTGGCACTGCTCTGTATCACTCTACTCTTTTAGTATTCCTTTTTCTTTTAAATAATTCTCACCTGGTTACTGCTCCTTAGCATTCAGCACCCCGATAATGTGCTCCTTCTGCCGCTCCACATGACGGCTTGTCACCTTCATGGCCAGTTTTTCGTCCCTCTGCTCCAGAGCGTGCAGAAGCTCTTCATGGTCTTTCACCAGAACGCTGTGCGACTGGCGGTCTTTCAGATATTCCATCCGATAGCGGTACATCTGCTCCCGCAGATTATTCAGAATCTGTACCAGCCTTCCGTTTCCGGTCGTCTCATAGATTGCCTCATGAAAATTCATATCCGCCTGCGCGCAGGCTCCCACGTCATTGCCATACAGTGTATTTTTAAAATCTTCTGAAAGCTTCCTGATACCTTCAAGCTGCTCTTTCGTAATCCGCTTGCAGGCATATTTCACCGCAAGCTCCTCCAGTGTCATGCGAACCTCCAGCACATCCTCAAGGTCAGAGATCGTGATTTCTGCCACAACCGCCCCTTTGCGCGGAATCATCAGCACCAGTCCTTCCAGCTCCAGCTTCCGGATTGCCTCGCGCACCGGTGTTCTGCTCACCCCAAGCCGCTGGGCCAGATGAATCTCCATCAGCCGTTCTCCCGGTGCCAGCTCCCCCCGCAGGATTGCCTGACGAAGCGTTTGAAACACCACATCCCGCAGCGGAAGATACTCATTCATCTGCAACTGAAAATTGTCTGTCATATGTACCTCCTTACCAGTTATCCTGTTGTTAAGTCACACACGAAACACTTGCCGGAAATCAGACTCTCCGGCTTCTGAAGAATTTCGTCAGAACTACATTTTTCGCCAAATTTCCGGCTTCCAGCTCTTCATACGCAGCCCTTGCCGCCCGCTCATCGTCAAACAATCCAAATACAGTCGGTCCGCTACCGCTCATCATAGCATTCAGAGCGCCCTGACGCTTCATACAATTTTTTATTTCCCCAATTACCGGACAGGACGGAATTGTAACTGTCTCAAGGACATTCCCCATCAATTCCGCCATCCGGTACAGATCCTGGTCCCGGACTGCCTGCACCTGTACATCGATATCCGGATGATAGACCAGTTTGTCAGCTTCAAGATTTCCATAAACAAAGGCTGTTGAAACGTGAACCGGAGGTTTGGCCAGCACCACAAATGCATCAGGAGCATCCGGCAATGGAGTCAGGATATCGCCAATCCCTTCCGATAATGCCGTTCCCCGCATCACGCAGTATGGAACATCTGCTCCGATTCTCACGCCCCGTTTCATCAGCGCTTCCTGCGAAAGCCCCAGCCCGAATAACCGGTTTATCCCTACCAGCACTGCCGCTGCATCCGAACTGCCCCCCGCCAGCCCGGCCGCGATCGGAATACACTTCTTCAAATGAATGCTCACGCCCTCCTGGATTTGAAATTCATCCATCAGAAGCTTTGCTGCCTTGTACACGAGATTATCCTCGCCGGTAGAAAGATAAGCAAGATTCGTACTGACTGAAATCCCGGGCTCCTGCTGCCGTTTCAGCTTGAGCTGATCATACAGACTCACACTCTGCATAATCATCCGCAGATCATGATATCCATCCTCGCGGCGCCGCAAAACGTCAAGCCCCAGATTTATCTTTGCCATCGCTTTCAGCTTTAATTCCTTCATTTTTGGTCCTCTCCTGTATTTTGTATACAATATAGTTCTATTTTATCCTCCCAAAATCACAGTGTCAATGAAAGAAACTCCAATTTTCCGCCATCTTTTTTATGAAAACTGACGAACTTGCCTTCATTGCCTCCGCCTGTCGGTTTATGCAAATTAAATTATACTTACATTCAATTTTTCCATGCTAACGCCATTGATATACAATATTCTAAATTATGCTTTCGTCAAATTCCTTCCAGAAACAATAAGAATTATATTTAATATATTATATCAAATTTATATCACCAGTGATTATGAAAATTGTCTGCTCATACTTTTCATTAAGATCAGGCACTGTCCTTTTTTCAGCTCCTCCGACTCCAGGCTGTTCATCTCCATAATCTGTGCCGGTGTCAGATAATACTGTTTTGCAATGTCCCACAGGCTCTCTGTTCCCTGTACAATGTATCCGGTAATGCCCGGCACTGCCTCCAGGTCTTCGAGTGCATACTCTTTTTCCTCAATTGCCCGGATACACTGCTGTGTCTGCGCCCGCGCTACAAAAAGATTCAGGGAAACTGTCACCTTCACTTCAATCTCCTCACTGTCCGCCATCGTGGCCAGCAGCTGTTCCATGTCCGCGGTCAGTGTAAAGCGGCAGGAGGAATCAATTTCCGGTACCTGAGCCACATGTGTAAACGGAATAATCCCGTCCAGCACTGCAAACGGCATTGCATCGTCTGAAGAAATGTACAGAATGGAAACCGGCACAGCCCCCTCAATCCGGATGCCTTCCTCCACAATCTCCGTATTGTCAATCTTGATACTCCCGTTTGCATGGCAGATTTGCAGAATTCTCGGTTTTGCACCCTGGATGCGGATTCTGCCGGAAACCTTGCATTTTGATTCATTTTTCATCACAAGGCTTTCATACGTTTCCTGACTGACTGCCAGATCAAGATCTTTCTCCGGCGAATAAACATCTTCCAGGATTTCCGCTTCTTCTGTCCCATACAGACGAATCTCGAATTCAAGAACACCCTCCAGATGGAAAATCCTCATTTCCCCATCCGTATCCTCCTTTGCCGTCAGCTCCGGCTGCGTCAGCGATACTTCCATATCCGGAACTAGAGCTGCCGCGCAACCCGCACATTCAATCTCTCCTTCAAACGGAATCATCTGTTCCTGCCACTGTACGCTCTGCGTTTCATCATCTGTCCGGTACAGCACAAACATGAAAATATTGCCCCTGGCAGAAAACTTTCCGTCCTGCAAAGAAATCCGGCATCCGCGCAGCTGTACGCTGTCCCACAGAATCTCATGCACATTTGGTTTATTTGACGGAATCTGGATTTCTTCTTTTAACCGCAGAATATCCTTTTTCTGCACTTCAAGCTGCATCAGTTCCAGACGCTTCCTGCGTTCGCAGAGTTCAAGCGAAGACTGCGTTTCCACTGCTGCCGACATATCATAAATCTCATCCACTGCTGCCGAAAAGCTTAAGATAGCACGAATCGCCAGTTTCCGGGAATTAATCAGTGTCACGCTCAGGTCTTCTGTCTCATACCGGACACGCACATTGTCCCCCGATTCAAGCCCCTCCACGGTGATTGCCTCGTCAAACGGTAGCCTTGTATCAAGGCGGTGAATCTGCCTTTCCTTTGTGTCGTCCAGATACAGAATGCTTACCTCCATGTACCCGTCTACAAAAAGCTTACCGGCCTCTGCTCTCGTATGCTCCAGAGTAACGCGTTCCCTGCTCTGGATAATCATCTGCGCATCAGGGCGCACGTCCGGTACATTCAGATCTTCATCCAGTGTAATCTGCGTCTCCGCCTGTTTTGCCTGCCTGCACATATGTATGTTTTTCATTAAAAGTTCCATATGCTTCCGCCTTTCTTTCCATAATGATCGCTGATTCTCCAATACTACTGTATCAGAACCTCTTTATCCCGCAGCTCCACCTTCACTACAAGGTATGGATAGGAAGGTTCTTTGGGAAGTTTTTCCTCTCCGGAAGGACCGAGCAGGCGCGTATCAAAATAGACCGTCTCTGCGTCCTCCGTACAGCCTGCAACCTCAATGCTGTAGCCTCCCGTTTTCTGTTCCCCGTAGCCGCGAATGAGATACAGAGCCGTCCCGTCCGTATAGGTCATTCGTATTTCATTTTGTTTATTTTCTTCTATCAGGCCCGCGAGCTCCTCCGGAAGTCTGCGCGGATCCATTACCGTAAAGTCCACTTCTTTTCTCTCACTCTCTGCCCCGTTATCGGCAGCACTGCAGGCTGAAAGCATGACCGCGAGAAGTACAAAAAAGATAATCAGGTATTTACACTTTTTCATTTCAGGAGCCCATTCCGCTGCTTTCTATTATTGATATGGGGGGTACGGGCAAAATATGACTGGAATTTTTCAAGCTTCTTTAGTATACTGTAACGGATGAGCCTGCGTGTTTTTCAATCGCTGCTCAGGCAGCCTTTGGACCGTCAGATGCGGCTCAATATGCAGTTTTTGGAGGAAAATACAGATGAATCATGTTCAGACATCGAACGAAACAGAGCTTCTGGAAAAGAAAAAACAGACGCGCTTTTCCGGAATTCTCGTACATCCGACCTCATTTCCGTCTCCCTACGGGATCGGCGACCTGGGGCCCGGCGCTTATGATTTTATTGATTTTCTGGAAAAATCGGGACAGCACCTGTGGCAGGTTCTGCCGCTTGGCCCTACCGGATTCGGAGATTCCCCGTACCAGGGATTTTCTGCCTTTGCCGGCCAGCCGCTCCTGATCAGCCCGGATAAGCTTCTTGACCTCAAGCTTCTGGCAAAAGAGGATTTTTCTGATATGCCCAAATGGGATGACACCAAAGTAGATTACGGTCCTGTGATCGAATATAAAACCGGCCTTCTGAAAAAAGCGTGGTCTGCTTTTTTACATACGCCGGACAAAACTCTGCTTGAAGAATTTGAAGCATTCTGCAAAGAAGAAAAAGACTGGCTCGATGATTATGCTCTTTTCATGGCATGCAAAGATTACCACGAAGGCCGCAGCTGGCTGGAATGGGAAAAAGAAATCCTGGCACCCACAGAAGCAGTAAAAAAAGAGTGGCAGAAAAAGCTCGCACAGGAAATTCACTATTACAGCTTTGTACAGTTCATGTTCCAGAAGCAGTGGATGGAACTGCGCGATTATGCACATGAACATGACGTGGAGATCATTGGTGATATTCCGATCTTTGTGGCGTTTGACAGTGCGGATGTGTGGAGCAACAAAAAATTATTCCAGCTTGATTCCAAGGGATATCCGACCTGCGTTGCCGGAGTACCGCCAGATTATTTCAGTGAAACAGGTCAGCTGTGGGGCAATCCGCTGTATGACTGGGCTTATCACAAACAGACACAGTACTCCTGGTGGATCCGCAGAATCAAACGTCAGCTTACATTGACTGACTATCTCCGTATTGATCATTTCCGCGGCTTTGAGGCTTACTGGGCCGTGCCCGCAGACGAAGATACGGCAATTAACGGCAAATGGGTCAAAGGCCCGTGCGAATCCCTGTTTCTTGCCATTGAAAAAGAGCTTGGCAAGGATCTGCCGATTTTTGCGGAAGACCTCGGCATCATCACGCCTGAGGTGGAGCATCTGCGCGATACCTTTGGCTTCCCTGGTATGAAAGTGCTTCAGTTCGGCTTTGGCGATATGGATGATACCAATTATATCCCGCATTTTTATACAACCACGAACTGTATCTGTTACACCGGAACGCATGACAATGATACAACCATGGGATGGTATGCACAGCAGAGCGAACTGGTCAAAGACCGGATTCGGCGTTATGGCAACACGGATGGCGGATGCGTAAGCCTGGATTTCATCCGCTTCTGCATGGGCAGCATTGCCAAATACGCAATCTTCCCCATTCAGGACCTATTTGTGCTTGGCAGTGATGCCCGCATGAATACGCCCGGCGTTGCTGCAAACAACTGGGCGTTCCGCTACAAAAAGGAATCGCTGACGGATGACCGTTGCGAATGGCTGCTCAAAACCACACAGCTGTACAACCGGACATAATAAAATAACAGGAAAACGCCAAACAGGGCTGTCGCACTAGATCGTGTTTGAAAATTGCTTTCTGCCAGATGTATGACCCACTT
>CAOJHI010000039.1 GCA_948436005.1 uncultured Lachnospiraceae bacterium | reverse complement strand
CGAGCTTCCGGAATCTTCTCAGAAGCCGGTGGATATGGATGTCTGTGATTTCCTGTATGAAAAGGCGTGTGAATCGGACGGGGAAGCAGTTCTGATTACACTTGGCAGGATGACAAATATTGCACATACAATTCACAAATATCCGGATTTCCCGGCAAAGATAAAACGCGTGGTTTCCATGGGAGGAACCGTGAACGGGCCGGGCAATGTGGCACCGATGGTTGAGGCAAATATCGGCGGAGACCCGGAAGCAGCGGATCTCGTATTTATGGCGCCGTGGCAGGTGACTATGGTAGGGCTTGATGTTACGTTAAAGACAGTCCTGCACATGGACGATGTAAAAATGGCGCAGGGCTATTGCCGCGAGGAATGCAGGCCGGTGCTTGATTTTATGGCGCAGGAGCTGCAGCATTATATGAAAGGCGCAAGGATGCAGAACTGGATGCGGGAATGCTGTCCGCTTCATGATCCGCTGGCCATGATTGTGGCAGTGGACCCGAGCGTTGTACTGACACAGAAACGCATTACCCGTGTGGAGACAGGCGGAACGTACTGCAGAGGTATGTTTGTCACAGATCTGCGTGAGCAGCCGATTGAGGGACGGTTTGTGGAGCATTGCATGCAGGTGGATGAGAGAAAGGCACTGAATGAGCTTTTCGCGGTGTTTAACTGATTCAGGTTACTAAAAAAGATTATCATAACAACACAAAAGAAAGAGAGGAAAATGAGAAATGAAACGGAACAAAACATTACGTATGGCGGTAACGGCAGCAGCACTGTCACTCACAGTTGCAGCATTCGGACAGGCACAGACAGCAGAAGCTGCAGATGCAAAGGTAGCAGCTATTTTTGGCATCGGCGGTCTCGGCGATCAGTCTTACAATGACCTTGTGTATGCAGGACTGGAGCAGGCGAAGGAAGAACTCGGTGTGGAGTTTGATTACGCAGAGCCGAAGGAAGTAACTGATTTTGAAGTGATTATGCGTGATATGAGCGATTCCGGAGAGTATGACACGATTCTCTGCATCGCATTTGACCAGCTGGATGCACTGTCAAAGGTAGCTCCGGATTATCCGGATCAGCAGTATGCACTGATCGATGCAACGCTGGAGATGGACAATGTAGTAAGCTACAGCTGCAAAGAGCATGAAGGCTCTTTCCTGGTAGGCGCACTTGCAGCCCTGATGAAGCAGGATGCGGCAGCTTACGGCCTTGAGGAAAACCACAACTACGGTTTCGTTGGCGCTATGGAAAATGATACGATCAACAAGTTTGCAGCAGGATATCAGGCAGGTATCAAATATTTTGATGATGCAGCAGAAGTTCAGATTCAGTTCGTAGGCGGAGATAACCCGTTCGGTGATACGACAACTGCAAAAGAAATCGCAGCAAGCCAGTTCTCCAAAGGCTGCGATATCGTTTACCATGCAGCAGGCGGTTCAGGCCTCGGCGTATTTGCAGCAGCAGAAGAGAATGATTTTATCGCAATCGGTGTAAATTCCAACCAGAATATTATTGATCCGGATCATATCGTTGCCAGCATGCTGAAGCGTGTGGACACAGCAGCATTTGATATCGTAGAGAGCACATTAAACGGCAATCTTGCAGTTGGTACTGAGAAGGTGCTCGGTCTGTCTGACGAAGGCATCGGCTATACACTCGAAGGCAGCAACATCAAGGTTTCCGATGAGATCGTTGCACAGCTCGAAGAACTGAAGGCACAGATTATCGACGGTACGATTGAGGTTCCGGCTACTCTGTAATTTGTCCGGGCCGGACATAGAGAAAAGAAAACGATGCATCATTGGGGGGATGGCGTTTTTAACAAGAATGACCGGTCAGATTGTAAAGGAGATGTCCAAGTATTGTTATGGAAGGCATCTCCTTCTTGTTGTTCTATGTAAGAAATGAATTGCGGCCACTTTTTTAAAGCAGGTTCTTTTTATAAGTTGCGCAATTGGCAGAGTTATTATGAAATGAGGAAATACAATCCGGGAGGTAGAGCGTGTGTATGCGGTTGAAATGAGAGGAATCACGAAGCGGTTTGGCAGCTTTACGGCAAACGACCACATCGACTTCTGTGTGGAAAAGGGAGAAATCCACTGTCTGCTGGGTGAAAACGGAGCCGGGAAAACGACACTGATGAATATACTGTTTGGGCTGTACCATGCGGATGAGGGCGAGCTCATCATTAACGGTAAATCAGTGACAAAGCACTCTGCAAGGAATGCGTTTCTGTGCGGGCTTGGCATGGTGCATCAGCATTTTATGCTGGTAGACGCTCTGTCGATCTGGGAAAATGTGATCATCGGAAACGAGCCGGGGCGATTTTCCATTGACAGAAAAGAAAGCATCCGTCAGGTGCAGGCGATCGCGGACAGCTATAATTTTAATTTAAATGTAGAAGAGAAGGTGTCGGAGCTCTCTGTGGGTATGAAGCAGCGCGTGGAGATTTTGAAAACGCTGTACCGCGGGGCGGAAACGATTATTCTGGATGAGCCGACAGCTGTGCTGACACCTCAGGAGGTGGATCAGCTGCTTGATATTTTCCGCGATATGAAAAAGCAGGGAAAGACCATTATTTTTATTACCCATAAACTGAACGAGACTAAGGCTGTATCGGATCACGTGACAGTTCTCCGGGCAGGGAAATCAGTACATACGGTAAATACGGCAGACGTAACAGTAAACGAGCTGGCGGGAATGATGGTTGGCCATGAAGTCAGCTTTGAACTGGAACGCGTGGCAAACGAGCCGGGGGAAGTGGTATTGTCACTTCAGAATGTACGGCTGCTTCCGAACGCACAGAATACGGTTTCCCTTGATGTGCGGGCCGGTGAGATCGTCGGCATTGCAGGAGTTGAGGGAAATGGGCAGAAGCAGCTCGAGGAAATGCTGCTCGGGCTTTTAAAATGCAAGGAAGGGAAGATTTCGCTGTACGGGGAGGAGATCAGCAGCTGGCCCACGAGAAAACGCGTGGAAAAGGGAATCAGCTATATCCCGTCCGACCGGTATCAGCGAGCAATTCTTCCAGGCTTTTCGATTCTGGATAATTATTTGCTTGGCAACCAGTTTGACGAGCATTATGTGCCGCACGGCATGATTGATTACCGGGTGCTGGAGGAGCGTGCGAAGGACCTTATGAAATCATACGATGTGCGTGCCGTGGACGAGAAACAGAGCATTGGCTCGCTCTCCGGCGGCAATCAGCAGAAGATGGTTCTGAGCCGTGAGGCATCGAAGGACGCAGGCTTTGTGCTGGCATGCCAGCCGATTCGCGGACTCGATATCGGGGCAATCCAGTATATCCGTGAAATTCTTTTAAAGCTGCGCCGGCAGGGAAAGGCAATTCTGCTGATTTCTGCGGAGCTGACGGACATTTTTCAGCTCAGCGACCGGATTGCGGTTCTGTACAAAGGAGAACTCATGGATATGAGGAAAAACGAAGAATTTACAACACAGTCGATCGGCCTTTTGATGGCAGGACAGAAGGGAGAGGCATAAATGAGCAGAGAGAAAAAAGCAGGCTCTGGCAGATGGGCCTCGGGTCTTCAGAATATCTGGCTTTCGGTAGTTGCCATCCTTTTGTCGCTGGTCATCACGTCAGTTATCATGGCAGCTTCCGGCAACAATCTGGCAGAGGCATATTCCGCGCTTTTTAAAGGCGCGTTCGGCAGCAGGAATGCGATTGCGAATACGCTTGCCAAAACCGTTCCGCTGATCTTTGTCGGTATGGCCTGTGCTTTTTCAAACAAAGGCGGTATTTTCAATATTGGTTGTGAAGGACAGCTCTACAGCGGAGCACTGGCTGCGGCTGTTGCGGCAATTTTTCTGCAGGGGGCGCCGCGCATCCTTGTGATTCCGGCAGCATTTGTAGCAGGCATGGCAGCCGGAATGCTGGTTGGCGGCCTCAATGGGTTCCTGAAAGCGAAGCTGCAGATTAATGAAGTGCTTGTGGCGATCATGCTGAACTACATTATGCGTTACCTGACGAGCTATTTCGTACACGGTCCGCTGAAAGATCCGGAGGCAAGTGTGGCGCAGACGGTTGCAATGGATGACAGCTATATGCTCACGAAGCTTGTTCCGAAGACTCAGCTCACGACCGCGCTGCTGCTTGCGCTTGTCATTGCAGTTTTGATGTATTTCTTTTTTATGAAAACACGGACTGGCTTTAACATCCGTGCAGTCGGTGAAAACCGCCTGGCAGCCCAGGCCTCCGGTATTGCAATGTCTTCCACCATTGTGCTGACCATGGCAGTAAGCGGCGCGCTGGCAGCTCTGACAGGCGTGACGGAGGTACTTGGCAAAACCGGAAAGTTTGTCGATGGATTTTCACCGGGATATGGTTTTACGGGAATTGCGGTTGCCGTGCTGGGACGCAACAACCCTGCGGGTGTTCTTTTGAGCGCGCTGCTCTTTGGTATCATGGAATCGGGTGCAATGAAGATGAGCTATGTGGCCGGTGTGTCCACCAGTATGATTAAAGTGATGCAGGGCCTTGTAATTTTGTTTGTGGCCACGCCGAATCTGGTGAGCTTTTTAAAACGGCGAAAGGGGGAGAAGAAAGGTGAATAATTTACAGCATTTGTTTTCCATGCATATGGTACTCTCCACCCTCCGCCTGGCAATTCCGCTGACCCTTGCTTCCATTGGCAGCGTGATCTGTGAGCGCAGTGGTATCATCAATCTTGGAATCGAAGGAATGATGCTCTCCGGTGCGTTTGGGGCAGTGTTTGGTACGCATATCTCCGGGTCCCCCTGGATTGGTATGCTTGTGGCAATCCTCGTGGGCGGGCTGTTTGGCCTGATTCATGCACTTTTGTGTATTCGTTACCGGACGAACCAGGCAGTCAGCGGTGTGGGCATCAACATTTTTGCATCCGGCATCACGATTGTGCTGTGTCAGGTAGTCTGGAACAAGGAGGGCTTAAGCGGCGAGGTTACGGCGATCCCGAACGTGACCGTTCCGGGGCTTAGCCAGATTCCGGTGATTGGCAGATTGTTTGAGAAGCAGTCTCCGTACCTTTTTATCACGCTCGTGATTGTTGCGGTTTCCTGGTACGTGATGTACCGGACAAAGGTCGGTCTGCGGCTGCGCACGATCGGCGATAATTCAAAAGCAGCAGCAACGGCAGGCGTCAATGTCACCCGTTACCGCTATGTATCGGTTATTATCTGCGGTATGCTGTGCGGACTGGCCGGTTCCTTCCTGTCCATTGTACAGAGCAATCTGTTTGTCAAGGATATGGTGGCAGGCCGCGGCTACATCGCTCTGGCAGCAACGATTTTTGGCGGCTGGAATCCGCTGGGCTCGTTCCTCGCCAGCTTACTGTTCGCCTTTTCCCAGGCGCTCCGCATCAACATCGAGCTGGATATACCGGAGCAGTTTTTGCAGATGCTCCCGTATCTTCTGACTATGGTGGTGCTGATCATTGCCGGACGCAAGGTAAAGGGGCCCCAGGAATCAGGGGACATCAAGGACTGACGGAAAAATTTCGCGGGGGGGGGGAATGCTGAACGCATCAGCATTCCCCTGTTTTAGTGTGTGCCGGGCAACATGCGTTTCCAACGGGAGTAAGTCCCGGGCGACCGGTAGTGGAAAGGATATGTATTTAGTAATTGCGCATAATTTTTGTCCGTAGAATAAAGAAAATCATCAACTGTACGAAAAGAACAATACCGCAGACACCTCCAACTAATTCCATTGTTTTCCCAACATAAATAACGCCAGATACAAGCATAATCCGATATGTCGTAAAAGCCCCGATAAGACAGCCGGGAACAGCAGGAATGAAATAGATAAACAGCATCTGCTTTGTAATCAATTTTTTGATTTTCTTCCTTGTCATTCCTAATTTTCGCAGGTTGTCGTATACAATGGCATCATCCCATATCGTACTGACTATTTTTAAGCCGATTACCATAATGGACGATACAAAAGCAACAATGGCGATAAACAGTAACAGCATAAGGTAGGTTGCAAAGGCTTCAAATTGTATCGTTGCACTGCTTAATTTGGACAGCGGATACAACGCCCATACACGGGCTATCCTCGTTTCGTTCCCTTCATAAGACAGATATTCTGCTTTACCGCCTGTTTTATCGAAGGCTGCACTGTTATGCCAGTTTGTAAAAATCTTACCATGATTATTTTCAATCACCATTTGCAGAACACTTTCTTGAAAATCCGAAGAGCTTTTCCAGTCCTTAACATTCAGAAGAAAAGAAGCAACTTTGTATTCTTTGCCAAGAGCAGCAGAGATACGGTTATAATCCTCTGTATTTAAAATTAAGAAGGATGAGAAAAAAGAACGGGAATTGAATAAGCCGTCAGAACAAATCGGTTCGTTTTTGGTTAACCGAAATTCTGTTTTTGTGGTCGGATTAAAAAATAGGCTGTCACTTCCGCAAAATGCGTTTAATTTATAGTCCATCGCGCTATCGTAATACAGCGTGTAGGTTCCTTCGGGAACACGGATATTCATAGCTGTTATGGTATTAAAATTATCCGCACCCACAATTACACGAGTCCCCCAGTCTGTATCCCCGCTTTGATAGACATTTTCAATACCAAGTACAAGAACATCCATACGGTATATTTCTGTAATCATAGTTTCGTTTTCTTCCGCTAAGGTCAAAATCTGTTGCTCCGTTATTTCTGGTTTGTCGGCACTTGTACTGATTGTGTAATCAAAAGGCTCATTGATTGCCACATTGTAACCGTCTATAAAGCCCGCTGCAATAAACCCAATTCCGAATACAGTGAAGAAAATCAAAAGAGCAGCCACGAAAATTGACTTTGTATATTGCCGTATTTTTTGCTTCAGCAGATTATAAAACACGATATCTTTATAATACCTGGGGGATTTATGCCTTTTTAAAATATCGCCTATGGAAGCAAGCTGTATGATTAAAATATAAATTCCCCCCACGGCTGCTGCCATTCCGACAAAAGCAAGAAGTGTATAAAGCAATCCGCCCATATTCTGCAAGGTAAAAAACATAACAATTCCTGCGGGGATAAGCAGACATCCTGACAGCAGTAAAAACAAATTACCGCTTTTTGCTTCCTCATTTGTATCTGTACTTTTAAGGATTTTCATAATATCCACTGTTTTGATATATTTTCGATTGGAAATCTTTAAAATCAACCAGGCGAAACATGCAAAGGAAAAGTCAACAGCAAATCCGAACCAGCCAATCGTAAAAGCTGTTTCCTGCGTTTCCAAAAACAAATTGAGAAATGACCAGCTTAAAAAGCTGAGTGGAAACGACAGGAAAAGACCAAGCAGGGCGGCAGTCAAAAACAAGACAGTAAATTCTTTTGTTATCATTTTCTGCACACTTTGACGGTCAATTCCAAGTGAAAGAAAAATTCCTATTTCACGGGATTTATGTTTAAGGAATAAATGATCAGCATAAATCAGAAAAACAACAATTCCCAATATAGACCCCCAAAACATCCCCTGTGAAATAGTCTGTGTAGAGCCTCCGTCAACAAGCACATTTGTTATTGTGGGGCTATATTGCAAGATACCGTATGCGCCCACCATTGTAACAGCAAACAAGACAGAGAACAAGAAAAGCCCATACTGCTTCCTTTCGTTCTTGATTAACTTTCTGCTGATTTCATTGAGCGTCATAATCGTCACCATTTGCCTTTCTTGTAAAATCAAGTAATTCATCTAAGAAATCTTTTGGCTCTCCATGACGAATCAGTTCTCCGAACACAACACCATCTTTTAGGGTTATTACTTTATCGGCATAGGAAGCTGCAAAGGCATCATGGGTAACCATAAAAATAGTTGCCCCCATTTTTTCCTTTGCACTGCAAAAGGAATCTATCACAGCTCCGCTGGACTTTGAATCCAGATTGCCTGTAGGTTCATCAGCAAGAATAATGGATGGATTATTTGATAATGCCCTTGCAATAGAAGTACGCTGTTTTTGTCCACCGGACACTTCGGCAGGATATTTATCAGCAATTTGGGAAATACCAAACAGTGATAAAAGTGCTTCTGTATTGCGTTCCATTTCATTTGAAGGCTTTCCCGCAATAATTTGCGGCAAAAAAATATTTTCACGGATGGTCAACCCATTCAGCAGCATAAAATCCTGAAATACAAAACCTAATTTTGATTGGCGGATTTCTGCAAGTTCATTTTCACTGCCGGTCAGAATATTCTGTCCGTCCAAAATGACGCTTCCACTGTCCGCACGGATAAAACCAGACATTACATTCAATAATGTTGTCTTGCCGCTTCCGGACGGTCCCATAACAGCAACAAATGACCCGCTTGGAACAGTTGCAGTGATTCCTCTCAAAACAGGATAGGAATTACCGTTCGTCTGGTATGTTTTTACAATATTTTGGATTTTTAACATTTCTGTTCCCCTTTCTTTTCCATTGATTTTGATTGTGAATACAGTCTATATGTGAAATTTCAAATATCTATCAAACAAAAAATCTTCCTGCAAGAAGCAAGAAGATTTTTTATAAAAATACAATTCCGTTATTCCATTTTAAATTTTACCGTTATCCATGCACCTCCATTTATTGAATTACCAAGTGATATGTCGCCGTTATGGCGGCTGCAAAGAATTTTGCAAATATTCAGTCCAAGCCCAAAATGCTGGCTGCTTTCTCTTTTCTCGGTTGTATAGAAGGGGCTTGTCGCAGATTTCAAAGAAGCCTTATCAAAACCATTTCCATCATCCATAACGCAAATAGAAAACATATTATTTTCTATGGAACAGGTAACCGTTATTAATTTTTTTGCATAACGGGCAGCATTGGACAAAAGATTTTCATAGACTTGCATCACAATTTCTGCGTCAACAGAAAGGCTTTCAACTGTTACCTTATTCAAAAATAAAAGCTCCTTTTCGCCAGAAATGATATCAGTAGTATCTTTCAGCTCCTGCATAAACCGCGTTGTAGCAACTGGCGTTACTGTTATAGAAATATCTTCAAAACGCTGCAAGGTATTCATAGATAAAACATATTCCTTCAACCGTCCAACCTGAGCTGTCATAATTTTGCAGGTATCAATCGTATCGTCTATACTCAATTTTCCCTCTGGAAGGTATTTTTGAAGCATACCTAAATGTCCTTCCAAAACAGTCAGAGGTGTCCGCAGGTCATGAGAAAAAGCCGCATTTAATTTTTTCCTGTCATCCATTTGATGCCACATTTCACGATAATTACTTTCCAAAGCAGAACGCATTTTTTCAAAAGCCTCACACAGCCTTCCCATTTCATCGCTTTTATCATAACAAAGTGAAACATCTAATTCATTCTTTGAAATTTTATCGGCGGCTGATGTTAAAAGAGATATTGGCTGCTGTAGTTTCGTTTTATAAAAAAGCAGCCCACCGATCAACATACAGATAAAATAGGTTAAGGGCGGTAAAATCCAGCTCAATACTTCATAAAATTGCATGGAATTACTATGATGCTCTGACAAAAAGGCTGTAAAATCATTCCCCCATACTTTCCTGGCATTAAACCCTTCCACAACATCAGAATATTGAAAAGCAATCTCATACTGTGCGTTTCTGATCGCTGTTTTTTCGCATTCTGCCAATAACATTGCAATAAGAATGAACCCTGTGGTAATCAGCAGGAATGTGGGTAAAATACAGAGATTTTTAAGCCTTTGCTTTATCTTTGCCATTTATAGCCCACCCCCCAAACTGTTTGAATATATTGTTTGGCACCTGCAGCTTCAAATTTTGCCCTGATTTTTCTGATATGCTCTGCAACAACTGAATTGTTTCCAAGTCCGTCTATTCCCCATGCCGCTTCATAAAGACGCTCCTTATCAAAAGTCTGACCGGCATTTAGCGAAAGCACTTCAATAATATCAAATTCCTTTTTTAGCAAAGGTATTTGCTGATTTTTGAAATAAACAGCCCGTTCCATATAATCAATTATGAAAAAATCATCGAACATAACCTTTGTTTTAACAGTTGCCCTGTTTTCCCGCCTTAAATGAGCAGCCACACGTGCCCCCAGTTCATCGATAGAAAAGGGCTTTACAATATAATCGTCGCCCCCAACACCAAAGCCTTTTATTTTGTCATGTTCTTCTATATTTGCAGTCAAAAAAAGGATTGGACAAGTGACAAAATTCCGTATGCTTTTGCAGAGGGAAAGTCCATCCAGATCAGGCATATTTATGTCGAGCAGGATTAGATCTGGTTGACCATTTATTTTTTCTAATGCTTCCCTGCCGCCTGTTGCAGTAATAACATGATAACCATTCAAGGTAAAATAGCGTTTTAGCATATTAAGGATTTCTATTTCGTCATCTACTACCATTATTTTTTGTATCATAAGCAACCTCCTAAATCATTAGAATATTACCCATTTTTCAAATCTATATCAAGTTTTCTCCGCTTGTCAAAAGTTTTTTGCATCCTAAAAAATCAAAAAAAATCAAACTTTATTTAAAAAAAATAAACTTTTAAAATGTTATCGCTATAATTATAAAAAAAATGTACAAAACGCGAATTATTTTCCGTATATTCAGTGAGATTTTGGTGATAAAATATGTGCACTAAACAATGATTTCCAGGAATTATGATTGATCATGCCAGCGAATCTCTGCATAGAAAGCGTTCATGATATCTCAGGCAGATTCCGGGAGATTATAATAAACTAAAGGAGGAAGTACAATGAAAAAAAATCTTTGCAAAATGTTGGCTCTTACCGTTATGCTGACGGCCTGTGCGCCGAGCAGCGCCCTGGCTCTGGACTACAAGGCTACCCTTGGCAATGAGCCGACCTTTGAAACTATAACGGAAGCCCGTGCCAATGCTCCTGCGGCACTGCAGCCTTTTGCCAGCAAGACCTATGTGGCCCATCCGGTAATGGATGAGTTCCCGGGCGAAACGGCTTATGTGTATCGTAGTGCTGATATGTACGGAATCAATGCAGCTGTCCGCCTGAATACCAATATCGTAGTGTATTCAGACAAGAATTTTGCTTCTAAAGAGGAAGCTCAGGCATACCTGAATGAGCTGGGTGTTATTGACATCATCGACCAGGCGCGCGGTAGCGTAATCCTGGTGACACCGTCTGATCCGGAAGCAGGCTTTACGGCTGCTGACCAGAAGAATTATTATGCATTGCAGACTGCTATGTTTGCAATCAATGCAGCTGGCACGAAAGACGGAGAAGATGTGAGCTATGTAGATGCTTCCTACTACGGCGGCTTTGGTTTCTACTATGTAATCGGTATTGACGGAGGCGCTACCTTCCTGAACAACTATGTTGCCGGAACACAGGATTACGTGAGCCGTATCGCTGGTATGCTGCTGATTAACGGCGATATGGAACGCATTAGTACTGTTGCAGATAGTGTACCGGTTTGCCTTGTAAACAGCAAGGAAGACATTATTGCCAAATACTGTGAAGCAAACGGTGCCAAGGCTCAGCACATCACGGCTGACACGGTTGAGTGGTACAACCAGGCATATCCTGTACGCAGGGTTGTTTCGATGACGAGCGATGCTCCGGCCAGCGAGCTGATCAACAAGGCATATTATGACCTGTTCGTGAAAGCTGTCCGTGGCCAGGAGCTGAAGAGCGGCCTCAATTCCGCTTCTACCCCATATCAGGGCTATGGCAATGACTGCGCACCGTATTCACTGTCTGAGCGTAACGCGCTGATCAATGGCGTGACAGCTGATGGTATCTATGAAATCACGACGAAGAGTGAAGAACTGAGTGAGTTCACCAACGCTGAAGGTGAATATGTTCAGACTTGGTTTGAGTACCTGCCGGAAGAGGTTAAAAACAACACTGCACCGGCCGGCTCAGTTCCGCTTTTGCTGTGCGTACATGGCGGCGGCGATGATCCGCGTCAGTATGTAGACGGCCAGGGATGGCTGGTCGTAGCAGGTAAAGAGCGTATCGCTATTGTTGCTCCGGAATATTCCAGCATGAACAACTTCTCCGAAGAAGGCCGCGCTGCATTGGCAAAGGCATTCCCGGCTCTGGTTCGTCTTATGCTTAAAAAGTACCCTGCACTGGATGCTTCCCGCGTATATGTAAATGGCTACTCCATGGGCAGTCTTGGTACCTGCGAAACGATGTACGGCGATCCTGGCCTGTTCGCAGCTGCTTATCCGCAGGCTGGTATCATGAATGCCGCACCGACAGAGGAAGAGCTGAAGGCATTTGACAATGTACGTCTGCCGATCTGTATCTCTACTTCTGAGTACGACATGATGTTTAACGTAGATGCAGTGACTCATAACATCGTTCCGGATTTCTACAATCTGGTAAGCAGCTTCAAACAGCTGAACAAGATGGAAGCCCTGCCGGAGAATCCGGATTTTGAGAAATATCCGATGGTAGGTTTTACCGCAGATGTGATGGGCTCCTATGTAATGAACGATGAGTACACAAACCACTATTGGTACTTCCTGGATGAGAATGATGTACCAATGGTAGGCTTCCAGTTTATTGACAGCATCGTTCACTGCCTGTACCCGCAGTACGCAGGAATGGTTTGGGATTTCTTCGAGCATTACTCACGTAATGTGGAAACCGGCGAAGTGATCTACAATGCAAATGTACAGTAACTATTAAGTATATGAAGGAAAAACCTGCAAATGGTATCACCCTAGAGCATGTGAAACTTTTTCTGTAAAATAACCACAAAAAGGCTCTTCTATGATAAAATAAAAATCATAGGAGGGCCTTTTATTGATGCCAAAAGGCGGGTCAATTGTATTTCTGCGTATTCGATTGATATTAAGAAAATATTGTTTTAATACTTTAAATGAGATTATTTCAAACAATGAAGTGATTAGATATAAAAAATGACAGGATAATAATAAAAAATCTCAATAAATAAGATAATATAGTTACAGAGGGGATGAAATGGTGTATAATGTAACTTATAAGAGGTTGAAATATGGCTTATATTCTATTATATAGAAAGGAATGAGACATGACAAAGTATATTGAAAACGTGAATGCGTATTTGTCGCAAATGAAAATCAAGCAAACATATATCAGTATGAAATCCGGAATTGACACGAAAAAGTTGTCTCGTATTTTGACTGGCATGCAGGATGTAAATTGTACAGATATGGAAAAAATAGCAAATGCATTAGGAAAGAAAACGGAATTTTTTCTGAATGATGCTTTTTGTGTTCCTCAAATGGATGGGTTTTTGCCAAAGAGAATCGTTTTTTATGCGGGTAATCCTACAGAGCGGCAGGATGAAATTGCAAAGAAGCTGGAAAAGCTGATGGAAAATATTGATGAGGTTATGAGTGCAAAATATCGTTTCTTAAATATAGCAAAGGAGTGACGGATGAAAACAGACCGTTTGAGAAGAATCATAAAATATAGTGATACGTACAGGCACATGATAGAATCCAAGGTAAAGGATTTTTACTCTTTTGCAGGAATGAACTGTGAGAAAGAGCTTCTGAATATTATGCAAATTGTAAGGCCATCTTTTGAAAAAAAAGGCTATCTTGTTCTGGAATTGCCATTTGCGGATGAGGAAATTGGTGCGTTTTATTATAAAGGAGATGGGATAGGATATATTGTTCTGAATACATCTCTGCCGAAAGTAAATGTTAATTTTGCGTTGTGTCATGAGTTGTATCATGTTTTTTATCAGGGAAGTTCGTGTGAAACGAAGGTGGAGTTTGGAAATGATCACTGTTTTGAACATGAGGAAGAGTTTGCGGCTAACCTGTTCGCTGGTATGCTTTTAATGCCAGAATCAAGTTTCCGATTCATGTATCATAAATTCAAACAGGATTCCGGAGAGGATATAAGAGATATCATACTTCGGCTGATGAATTATTACCAGACACCGTATATGGCAGTACTGATCCGCTGTTACGAACTGGGGCTGCCTGAGACAGACCATATTCCAGCTGACTTATTGAATTCAGACAAGGATCGGATCAGGGAAAGATTTATTGATTTGTGGCTGGATGACAGTATTTTGAATGGGACGAAAAAAGATGACTATATTCATCTGGAAGAGATTGTTGCACGTATGGGAAAGGAATGTATCGGCACATCATATCTGAGCGAAAAAACACTCAACAAGGTGCTTCAGAATATGCGGGCACTTTATTCAGAAATAAAGGGGGATTAAAGGATGGCATCCGGCTATATAGAGACTCCCCGGAACATGGCAGATATTATGCCATATGTGATTGTTGATAAAAAACTGATGGTTATAGAAATTTTGGGAAAGGAGAGCTGCTATTTTTATGATGCCTGTTCCTTTCGGCGGCACTCGAATTTAGGCCCTGAGGAAAACGCATATTTTTTTGAGTATATAAAAGCCCGGAATGGTCTTATTGTCATTACCAGATGTATATTGATGGAATTAGCATCCATAAGCGGTATATTACATCAGAAATATGTGGAATATATCAGGCAGATCAAAGAATTTGGCATCAATATTCTGGTCGTTTATGAGGAAGATTTCTTTTCCGTTATGGAGGTTGCTTTTAGTACCAATGCTGCAATTAATCATTACTTATGCTGGGCAGTGCGGATTATAAAAAGACCTGTAAGTACGATTACAGAGACTTTGGAGTGCAACAGCAGCCTGTACGACGAAGTTATGAAAGGAAGAAATTTAGAACACAGGGGAGTTTTTAAACATTTTTTTGAAGCAGTAAGAGCAAAGAAAGAGTCCGGGGATAACTTGGGTGAGGAATTGCTGGCAATCTGTCTGCACATTCTGTCTTATCTGCCTGGAGAGGTGGATGGAAAATTTTGCGTGATAACAGATGATAAAGGAGCAGCCAGCAAGATTGCTACATTATTTAAAGAAACAGCCCGGCAGCATAGAGGAAAACGAATTATCCTATTCAGTACACCTAAGTTGGTACAGGTTTTGTACAGAGAGGGATTCCTTGGGAACAGGGAACATATTAGTAAAATTTTAAGTACAGGTACAGAGGGGAATATTGTTGTTCTGGGAACCAGGATTTTTGATATACGCAATAGAGAAATATCAATCAACAGTGAAGAGCTTACAGATTTGATTATGCAACCGAATGAAATTAATATTGTATTCTAATGGTACTGTGAATGAAAGTAATTCTCAAAGCTTTTAGCAGAGCTGAGCCAAAAGGCCAAAGACAGCAGAAAAATTATTCCGATACAAAACGAAATTGTTTTATCTGGTAATGAAATAACAGAAAATATACCCCCTATGACAGGATTTGGAAAATGAAATACTGTCATAAGGGGTTATTTTATTTGAACAGTTATTTCTGCGACGAGTTCCTGCTTTTGACTTTGCATATAAGCTGTGTCATGGTTCCCATAGGACAGTATACGCACCAGGAGCGCGGCTTGAACAGCGCCATGGTAAGAAAACCGAGCACAGTGGAGGTAAGCATTACGCTGTAAAAGCCGAACGCGAACTGTGCAACACCGTCAGAGAAAAGCGTCCCATGATAAGCCCAGTGCCATGGAAGTTTAAAGGTCCAAAGCAGGGTGACGGCCTTGCCTAATGTTTTTGTTCCGGCAAATACCAGATAGGTGTTCCAGAGCATAAGGAAAAACATCACAAAAAAGAAGATTAAAAATCCATAGCGGAAATAGCTTGATTTCATCCATTTGGGGATATCCTTTTTACGGGAAAGCCCAAAGCGGCCGCCGATCAGGGAAAAAAGCTGTCCTCTGCCGCAATATTTGTTACAGTAGGCTTTGCTTCCGTTTGCAACCGCGATAATCAGCGGGATAAAGAAACAGAGCAGCCCCAGCCATGCAAAAAGGATATTGAAAAATCCAAGAATCAGATAAGTGAGAGAAACAATCCAGAGATAATCGTACCATTTCTTTTTTCTTTTCATTGCTTTAACACCTCCATTGCAATAACACTTGCGGGACATTCTTTTGCACATTTTCCGCATCCGACGCACAGGTCTTTGTTGATTTTGGCGTATGTACCTTTGTAGATTGAGATTGCGTTTTTCGGACAGACTTTGACGCAGCATCCGCAGGCTACGCATTCCTGAATGGTGACAATTGCGTTTCGTTTTGGCATGAGTGGACTCCTTTTTCGTAGAATAGATTGCGAAGGTGGCGGGGGGACGCCCGTGGCAACATGAGGCCCGTGGCAACATGAAACCTGTGGCAACTTGACGCCCGTGGCAACATATATAAAAACGGGGTTCCAGCAAACAAGTCACCCCTTATTTTATATATGTTGCCACGGGCTGACTTTGAAGTCACTTTCGCAGAATTTGAATTTTTAGTTCGTGAATAGTTAGTTGGGAATGCCATGAGGGAAGCAGTGTTTCTTTAGTATACAGGAGGGCGGGGGTTCTGTCCGTGACAAAGTTACAGAACTTGTTGTTTTTTCGGGATATATATAAATGAAAGGAAGGGAGATGGGAGGGGGCAGATGGAAGGGCAAATGGGGGAATGCAGGCAGGAGAATTCATGACAGGAGAGGATGAGGAAAAGAAATAGTTGACGTGGCGGCAAGTATCGGTCATAATTCAAATTAAGAAATTTTTATTTGATTGTATTTAATGTATTTAAATAGAAAAAACGGAAGGAGACGAGAGTTATGCATAAAAAAGGATTTATGGTGCTGGGACTGGCTTTGTGTGTGCTGCTTGG
>CAOJHI010000038.1 GCA_948436005.1 uncultured Lachnospiraceae bacterium | reverse complement strand
CTCCTGAGAGCTCGGAGACATCCCGGTCCAATCCAATCTCAGATAGTCCGAGTGCACGTCCGACTTCTTCCACTTTGGCGTCAATCATATAAAAGTCATGTACGGTCAGGAGATCCTGAAGCGTACCGGCTTCTTCCATTAGATTCTGTAACGTATCCGGGTCTGCTTCCCCCATTTCTGTGTATAAAGCGTTTAATTTCTGCTCCATTTCAAGGAGGAAGTCAAACGCAGAGGTGAGAACCTGGCGGATGGTCATGCCTTTTTCAAGCACAGTGTGCTGATCCAGATAGCCGACGCGGATATGTTTGGCCCATTCAATCTTTCCTTCATCCGGCATCAGTTTACCGGTGATGATATTCATGAATGTGGATTTTCCCTCGCCGTTTGCTCCGATCAGGCCAATGTGTTCCCCTTTGAGCAGGCGGAAGGAAACGTTATGAAAAATGGCTCTGTCTCCAAAGCCGTGAGAAAGATTTTCAACATTTAAAATACTCATTATGAATTCTCCGTGGTATATATTTGTTCTGTGCGGGCGGCTGATCTGTACGCTGCACATCAAAACAGGAAACAGGAAGAGTATACCTGAAACAGGGGGGATTTGCAAGAGGGGGGTGAGCCCTCAATGGAGGCGTATTTGGGCGGAGGGGGTTTTTGCGTGTGCCGGACGCCCATCAATCGAACCATATCCCGCCGCAAACGCGCTCCCGCTCCGTTCGGCACGCAGCGGCACTAAGTTCGTTCGGCGCTGCGCTTGAACTCACTAAGTGCCGGCGGCCTCACAGGGTTTGCTTCTGGGATATGGTTCGATTGATGGGCTGACGGGAGAGAACCGGAAGAAGGAAGGTGGAAAGAACGAGGGAGGAAAAAAGGAGGGCGGAAAGAAGAAAGGCGGAAGAAGGAAGGAGGATAGAAGGAGGATAGAAGGGAGAGGATAGTAATTGGGGGGAAGAAAATAGAGGGGGATTTTATTGTGATGTGGGGGGGCAGGGGGAATTGAGGGAAGAAGGTGGCTTTGGGTTGACAGCTTTTCGCGTGTGCAGTAAAATAATGGGAAGTGTTAATAGTTAACAAAATGAACTATTTTACGGAGGGGCGTTGTGATGAAAAGAGAGCTTCAGAATCAGGTAAATGCTCTGGTTTTGCAGGTTTTGTTCCGGGGATTCCGGGTTTTGTACAAGCATGATGAGCGCGTGAGAAAGGAAATGGACGCGTGGAAGGACGGGCTGACTTTGAAACTGGTCTGCGGGCCGGGCGGGGCAGTTCTGGCGATGCGCAAAAGTGAGCGGACAGGAGTGGCAAAGCTGCACCGTGCGCAGCGGACAGCGATCACGATGCGGTTTAAATCAGTGGAAGGTGCATTTCGCGTTTTGACAGGACAAATGAGTGTTTCACAGGCGTATGCAGCGCATTTTTTTACGCTGGAGGGGGATATTTATCAGACTATGAGTTTTGTGCGCTGTGTGGAATATGCTGAGGCATACCTGTTTCCGCGGTTCTGGAGCAGGAGGATTTTGAAAGAGGTGCCGGAAAAAGAGTTGAGTGCGCTCAGGGTATATGTGCTTGCTTTGCTGGAAAACGGACGTTAAAGGCAGGTTCGGGGGATTTCTGCTAGGGAGATTTTGATGTTTGGGTGGTGGAGGTCCGAAGCGTATGGGCAGATTGGTTTTATGGGAATGAGCAGGATAGAATGAGGTGATGGTATGAATTATTTTGAGTTTACAAATCCGACAAAGCTGTGTTCGGGGCAGGGGGCGCTGGACAATCTGGCGTATGAGCTGGAAATTCTCGGCGCCAGTCATCCGATGGTATTAAGTGATGCCATGCTGGAAAAAATAGGAACACTGAAGCAGGTGACGGATGCGCTTTCGGATGTGCAGATCGGACGTATTTTTACAGACATTCCGCGGGACAGCAGTATTGAGACCGTAAACAGGATTGCGAAGGAATACCGGGATTTTGGCTGTGATGCGCTTGTGGCGCTCGGAGGAGGCAGCGTGCTTGATACTGCAAAGGGGGTACGGCTTCTGATCAGCCAGGATGCAGATGACCTTCTGGAGCTGATGGGCTGCGAGTGCGTTCCAAAGGGAAAGCCAGTGCCGTTTGTGGCGATTCCGACAACTGCAGGTACGGGGAGTGAGGCGACAGCAGTGGCTGTGATCAAAAATCCGAAGCTTGGTATCAAGATGGAATACATTTCACAGCAGCTTGTACCGGATACAGCGATACTTGACCCGCGCATGACTGCAACACTTCCGCCGCGTATTACGGCTTCTACGGGGATGGATACACTTTGCCATGCAATTGAGGCGTTCAGCTGCCTGCAGAAAAATCCGGTCAGCGACGCATATGCCATCTCGGCGATTGAGCTTGTCCGGGACAATCTCCTGCGCGCAGTGCGTTTTGGGGCATCCAGACAGGCGCGCTGGGCAATGGCGAATGCAAGCTTTCTGGCAGGTGCAGCGTTCAGCAACAGCATGGTAGGCGTGGTTCATGCGATCGGCCATGCGCTTGGGGGCGTCTGTCATGTACCGCACGGTGATGCAATGAATATCCTGCTCCCGGCGGGGATGATGTTTAACTGTAAAAAGTGCAGGGATGTGTATGGGGAGCTGCTGCTGTACCTGGGCGGTCCGGAGCTTTACGGGAAAACGCCGAAACAAAAGCGTGCGCGGGCAGCGATTGAAGAGGTGCTGCGTATGCGGGAGCGACTGCACCGTCTGACGGGACTTCCTGTGACGCTGAAGGAGGCAGGGGTAGATCCGGCCAAATTCCCGGAGGTGGCGAGAGCGGCATTGAATGACGGCGCAGTGATTGTAAATCCCCGGCAGGTGACGTATGAGGCAGTGATCCGGATACTGGAGGTCAGCTATGGAAATTGAGATGCTGGTAAAAAAGCAGAGAGCATATTTCGAAAAAGGAAAAACTAAGAAGATTCCATGGCGGATTGCGGCTTTGAAGACGCTGAAAAAGTCTGTTTTGCGGCATGAGAAAGAGATACAGGCTGCACTGCAGGCAGATCTCGGGAAATCGGCCACGGAAGCCTATATGTGTGAGACTGGCCTTGTTCTTTCTGAGCTTACGCATATGATTGGCCATCTGAGAAAATATGCAGGAGAGCGCCGGGTCAGAACGCCTTTGGCACAGTTTCATGCCAGAAGTTTTGTTTCACCCGAGCCATACGGTGTGACTCTTGTGATGTCTCCGTGGAATTACCCGTTCATGTTATCAATGGAACCGCTGATCGGTGCAATTGCAGCCGGTAACTGTGTGGTTGTAAAGCCGAGCGCCTATGCTCCGGCGACTGCGGATGTGATAGAAAAAATCATAGAGGAGTGTTTTTCTTTACATTTTGTGGCAGTTGTAAAGGGAGGACGTGCAGAGAACGCAGCTCTTTTGGAACAGCGGTTTGATTTTATATTTTTTACGGGCAGCGTCCGGGTGGGACGGCTTGTCATGGAGAAGGCTTCCAGGTACCTGACACCGGTCTGCCTGGAGCTTGGGGGCAAGAGTCCCTGTATTGTGGACCGCACGGCAAATCTGCGTCTTGCTGCAAGACGGATTGTGTTTGGGAAATATCTGAATCTTGGCCAGACATGCGTGGCGCCGGACTATCTGTTTGTCCAGGAGGATGTCAGGGAAGATCTGCTGCGGGAAATCAAAAAATGTATTTCTCAGCAGTTTGGGGAACGTCCGCTTGAGAACCCGAATTATGGACATATTATTAATCGCAAACATTTTGAACGGCTGCTTGGATTGATGAAGGGTGCCAGGATATATACGGGCGGATCATTTTGTGAGGAGACGCTTCAGATTGCACCCACGGTACTGACGGATATTTCTCCGTCGGACGCTGTTATGCAGGAAGAGATTTTCGGGCCGTTGCTTCCCGTACTGACCTTCCGGGATATTTCGGAAGTGATTACCTATGTGACAAAAAGAGAAAAACCGCTTGCACTTTATCTGTTTACGGGAAGCAAAAAAACGGAGCGCCGGATTTTGAAATTCTGCAGCTTTGGCGGGGGATGCATCAATGATACAATTATTCATCTGGCCACAAGCAATATGGGCTTTGGCGGAGTGGGCGGAAGTGGTATGGGAAGTTATCATGGACGTGAGAGCTTTGAGTTATTCAGCCACCGCAGAAGCATGGTGAAGAAATATACCTGGATTGATCTGCCGATTCGGTATCAGCCTTATTGTGGGTGGAAGGATGTGCTGCTGAAAATGTTTTTGCGGTAGGAAGAAAAGCTGGGGAGTGGGACGAACTCTGGCAACAGGTACAGACGGAGGTTCCGGCAAACAAGTCACCTCCGTCTGTACCTGTTGCCAGAGTTCTGACTTTGCCAGAGCGTTTGGAAACTGGAGGGCAGAGTTCTGATGGAAGGTGTGGAATTGTTGTACAGATAATAAAAGGGGGGATGGAAGCGGAAAAGTAAGTATTTGTTGGGGCAGATGAAGTGAGGAATGGGAAAAATTGTGGGAAATGGTTGGAGTAAAATGGGATTTCAAGGGACCTGGAAGAAAAATCAGGATGCCTTGAATTTTTTTGGGAAAATCTTATTGTAACTATTAACATTACAACAAGAACGAGATATAGTAATGGTGTGAGATGTAATAATAGTAATTACAACAAGAAAGATTTTGAAGGAGGATATGATTATGACACAGATTGAAAAGGCAAAAGAACTGATTGGTACGTTTGTGACTGGGGATGCAGATCGGGCAGAGGCTCTTTTAGCGGAGGGGTATGTTCAGCATAACCTTGCGTATGGTACCGGGCGTGGGGCTTTTTTGGAAAGTGTAAGGTATCTTGCAGAGGCTCCGGTTCGGACAACGGTTAATCACATTCGTGCATTTGAGGATGGGGATAAGGTGTTTTTGCAGACGGTTTATAATTTTGCCGGTCAGGGAGAGCAGGTTGCATTTGATATTTTCCGTTTTGATGGGGAGGGGAAGATTGTGGAGCATTGGGATAATCTGACAGCTTTGGCAGGGCCGAATCCGTCCGGACATACTCAGATTGATCGTGTGGCTCCTGTTAAGGATTTCGATAAAACAGAGGAAAACCGGCAGCTTGTCAAAAATTTTCTGTATGATGTCATGCAGGGAAATAATACTTCCAGGACACCGGATTATTTTGACGGGGATATCTATATTCAGCACAACACAGGTATTGCGGATGGACTGTCCGGTTTGGGAACTGCTCTGGCGGCGCTGGCAGAACAGAATATTCAGATGATTTATACGACCGTGCATCAGGTGCTGGCACAGGGAGATTATGTGCTGGCTGTCAGCGAGGGACTTTTTGGAGATGTACCTACCAGCTATTATGATTTGTGGCGGGTAGAAAACGGCAGGATTGCAGAGCATTGGGATGTCATGGAAACGATTGCAGACAGGGAAAGCTGGAAAAATACAAATGGAAAATTTTAAGGGTACGGTACCTGTATTCAAAAAAGGTCCGGATTTGATTGAAAGACTGCGTGAAGCGTTAGACAGTGCGGAGGCGATTATAATCGGTGCAGGAGCAGGGCTTTCTGCTTCTGCGGGCTTTACTTATGCCGGGGAACGTTTTGAACGGTATTTTCAGGATTTTGCCGGAACGTATCATTTCAAGGATATGTATTCAGGCGGGTTTTATCCATATGAAACACTGGAAGAATATTGGGCATACTGGAGTAGATATATCTATATTAATCGATATATAAATATATCGATACCTGTCTATGATAGACTGTATAATCTTGTGAAGAATAAAGAGTATTTTGTGCTGACAACAAATGTAGACCACTGTTTTCAGAAGGCCGGGTTTGATAAGCGGCGTTTGTTTTATACACAGGGGGATTATGGCCTGTTTCAGTGCAGCAATCCGTGTCATACGAAAACGTATGAGAATGAGGCTGTTATCCGGGCTATGGTAGAAGCGCAGGGGTATGTGTTGGAATCTGACGGTACGCTGCGTTTGCCGGAAGGCAGAAAAGCAGAAATGAAAGTACCAGCGGAACTTGTTCCGCACTGTCCGAAATGCGGCAGTGCAATGAGCATGAATCTTCGCGCTGATGGGACCTTTGTTGAGGATGAAGGCTGGAAGCGTGCGTCGGAACGCTATATGGATTTTTTGCGGAGAAATCAAAACAGACAGGTATTGTTCCTGGAATTGGGCGTTGGATTTAACACTCCGGGGATTATCAAATATCCGTTCTGGCAGATGACGGCGGAGAATCCGAAGGCAGTGTATGCCTGTGTGAATGACGGGGAAGCGGTCTGCCCGAAGGAGATTGCGGGGCAGTCTGTATGTATTGATGGGGATATTGGAGGAATTTTGTCTCAGCTTATCGAACTATAATCTTATTAAAATGACGGGCGATAGGAACAAAATTGACACGATTTTTGAAATGACAATGTACCTTTTCCTTTACTTTTGTGGTAATCATGAAAACATTTGATCAAATCGTCTTGAGATCAAATCATAATTGAGTCAAATGCGATTGACGCAATTGACTCGGTTTGCTATAATGTGAACAGATAATCCATTTGGAGGAGAGGTGCGTATGGTGCTTCGGGAAAGTGAAACTATAGAACTGAAAGAAATTGTTACCGACGACATAAAAAAAGAAATCATTGCTTTTGCTAACTGTAATGGAGGCAAGCTCTACATTGGAGTTCGTGATGACGGCACAGTCATTGGTCTAAATGATCCTGATAGTGCTGCATTACAGATTAGCAATATGGTGAGAGATGCAATTAAGCCGGATTTGACGATGTTCCTGCATTATGAGACGATTGAGGAAGATGGAAAGGACATTGTCGCAGTGGATATTCAGCGAGGAACAGACCGTCCATACTATATTGCAAAGAAAGGGATGCGGCCTGAGGGTGTGTATGTCAGACAAGGCTATTCTGCAGTTCCGGCTACGGATATGGCAATTCGTCACATGATCAAAGAGACAGATGGAGACCGTTTTGAGTCTATGCGCAGTCTAAATCAAGAGCTTACTTTTGAAGCGGCAAAGAAGGAGTTTCAGCTTCGGGAAGTGGATTTTGAATTGCAGCAGATGCGTACCCTGAAGCTGTTGGATCGGGACGGCCTGTACAGCAATCTTGCATTACTCTTATCAGATCAATGTATCCATACTGTTAAAATAGCTGCCTTCCAGGGAACAGATCAGACAATTTTTAAGGATCGCCGGGAATTTACGGGGTCTTTGATGCAGCAGATGAATGAAGTCTATGATTTTATTGATTTTCGTAATCAGGTTCACGCGACTATAGAAAAACTATATCGTATTGACATCAGGGATTACCCTGAAATTGCTGTCAGAGAAGCACTGCTGAATCTGTTAGTGCACCGGGATTATTCTTTTAGCGCTAGTGCTCTGATTAGTATTTACACAGACCGGATAGAGTTTGTTTCTATTGGAGGTCTCATGCCGGGAATTGACCTGGAGGATATCATGGCGGGTATTTCCATATGCAGAAATCAAGAGCTTGCAAATGTGTTCTATCGCTTACATTTGATTGAAGCCTATGGCACCGGAATGGGGAAGATTATGAATGCATACGAAGGTATGGCAGAAAAACCAATTATTGAAACCACCAGAAATACTTTTAAGATCATACTGCCTAACAGGAATGTAAGAAATGACACAACAGATATTTCTGATACCAAAGCGGAAAATATGATAGATGACCGGGAAGAACAGGTTTTGGAATATGCTCAGGCTCACAATTCTTTTACCAAAAATGATGTAGTTGATCTGCTTAAAGTAAGTCCATCAACCGCTACAAGACTGATCAGAGGACTTATAAAACGAGGTTTGCTGAAACGTAATGGAAAAGCCAGGAGCACTTATTATACGATTATAAAATGATAACGGTGCGCAAAGAACAATACCCCAGGTATCCAGAAATTTAGTTTTGATGTATAGTATAATCCAAATGATAAGGAGGGATAAGTATGACACAGAGTGAAAAAAGATTATATTTGATCAGAGCGCTGTTAGCAGAGCTGCCGCAGGGTTCGCACATGAAAATTCCGGCTCATACAGAGGAACAGAAACAGCTGCTCAGAGGCCTCATGAATATACGTTCCCCGCATCCGGTTGGAGAGGAATTTCTCAGAGTGCAGGATGCGTATTTAAGTGAAGAGGTCAGAAGAAAGGGGATTACGGACAGTGCGCTTCTGCCTCCATCCCCTGGCGACCGGCGCCTTGTTCTCTGGCGTGGGGATATTACGGCATTAAAGGCAGACGCCATTGTAAATGCTGCAAACAGCGCTTTGAGGGGCTGTTTCATACCCTGCCATTCCTGCGTGGATAACATCATTCACAGTGTCAGCGGTATCCAGCTGCGTCTGGCCTGTGATGAGCTGATGGAAGAACAGGGATATGATGAGCCGACAGGAAAGGCCAAGATTACCCCTGCCTTTAATCTGCCATGCCGCTATGTTCTGCATACCGTAGGGCCGATTGTGTCAGGACCGCTCACGGATATGCATTGCAGGCAATTGGCAGACTGTTATCAATCCTGTCTGGCGCTTGCTTCCGAATATGCATTAAAAAGTGTGGCCTTTTGCTGCATATCCACAGGGGAATTTCATTTTCCGCAGAAAAAAGCAGCTGAAATTGCCGTGCGGACGGTCAAAGAATTTTTGCAGACCAACTCACAGATTGAAACAGTGATATTCAACGTTTTCAAAGAAACAGATTACGATATTTACAGGGCAATTTTGTACCCTTAAGCGGTCTGGCGCTTTCCTTAAAAGTTTTTCACAAATTCCTCATAGGTTATTTGTCCTGAGGCAAACTTCGTCATTTCCAGATACACTTTTTCGTTATTTGTGTAAGGACGACGGTTGATACAAAGTTCCAACAGTTCTGTTTCCTGTTCCATGGGAGCCAGCACGTTTTCTTTTTTCGAGAAAGCTTCATAATAGCGTACGCCAAACGTTCTCTGAGAGACTGCATTGATGTGAATACCATCCGGGTTGGATGACAGCCCGCTTGCTGTCACAAAATAGCAGTTTTTCTGTTCATGGGCAAATTTTAAAAGCTCCCGGTTTACCATTTTATATTCCGTGCAGTTCATTCCAAAGCCTGACTTTCCGAGAAAGTCGGGTAAACCACCGGCAATAAAGGGGATTTCCGGCACATTCAGTTCTCTGCGCAGTGTGTCGAGAATGACCTGCAGCTTTTTGCCATAGGTTTGATAGTTTTTTCCATAGCTGTCATTTTCTCCCTGATGCCACAGAATGGCAATCAGTTCGCTGTCCTGCATGGCAAATTTTGCCTGGGTCACGGCATGTCTGAAAAGCGTTTGATCAACCGCCCAGTCGTCCAGGGAGCTTCCTCCCTCTGCGCAGGGGATCAATCCAATCATATCTTCTTTATGTTCCATGCACCACATTGCGGCAAAAGAGCCTGCGGGGCCGACTCCGGCGACCGGCCTGTCATAGTTGATGGGCTCTGCCATCATCTGCCATCTGCCGTTGCGGAGCATTTGAATTCTTTCATTGCAAATCATGGGCACTTCATTGAGAAATCCACGTCCAGCCATGTTTGACTGACCAATCATTAATACAGATTTCATCTTAATACAGTTCTCCTTATATTGAGTATTTTTGCTAATATTTTTTCACTTATTGTGAAAACGCTCATATGTTTATTTAAAAATAAGTAATAACCAGGCAGATATATCTGTGCGGATATTACGCTTATCAGGTAAGTGGTTACTGCATGATTTTATCATGTGCCTTATTGGGTGGCAATACTGTTTTTGGGCCTGCATATACAAGCGAATATCAGAGAACGTGCGAAAGGGACGGATGAAGAATCACGCAGGAATAAAAGCAGCAGAAAGCATGAAAAAACGGGAGTTATCTGGTAATTTCTATCAGAAAAAGAAAAAGTAGATTTTTTTAAACAGAAGTGCTATGATAGGCGGCGGAGGAAAATAGTATGGAACAGAGAGAGTTTCTTGACTTTCTGTCAGTCGCGGAAAAGCTCAAATGTAATACGAGACATTCCTGGACCAGCAGCGGAAGGCATGAGAGCGTGGCGGAGCATAGCTGGCGTCTGGCGATGATGGCGTATCTGCTGAAGGATGAATTCCCGGGCGTGGACATCGGAAGGGTTGTTGTGATGGCACTCTGGCATGATATGGGTGAGGCAGTGACAGGCGACATTCCGGCCTTTCTGAAAACGGAGCAGGACGAAGCGACGGAGGATGAGGCAGTGACAGGTTTGCTTGCACGTCTCCCGGAGCAAAAGCGTGCCGAGGTAAATGCATTGTTTGCAGAAATGCAGGCACTTCAAACCACGGAAGCCAGGCTGTATAAGGCGCTGGATAAATTGGAGGCGTTAATTCAGCATAATGAGGCAGATTTGTCTACATGGCTGCCATTGGAATATGATCTTCAGATGACGTATGGGACTGAGGAGTGCGAATGCTTTCCTTATTTAAAAAGACTGCGTGATCTGGTCCGGGAGGATTCCCGAAATAAGAGCTTACAGGTGCTCTGATATCTGGTGCGGATGGATGCGGCGAGGGACAGAAGGAACGGGAAGAGCAGGAGAAAATATGAAAAAAAGTCAGATTGTTGTGGCGAAGTTCGGGGGAAGTTCGCTGGCAGATGCCGGGCAGTTTCGTAAAGTAAAGGGGATTCTGGATGCAGACCCTGCAAGACGGTATGTGGTTCCGTCTGCGCCGGGAAAGCGCAGCAGTGGGGATGAGAAGGTCACAGATCTTCTGTACCGGTGCTGTGAGAAGGCGGGGAAGGGTGAATCGTATGCGGCAGATCTTATGGAAATCAGGATGCGCTATGAGGAAATAGCAACCGGCCTGGGACTTGAGGTTTCACTGGAAAAAGAGTTTTCGGTGATTGAACAGACTTTGGCCGATGGCGCGGGGGCACAGTATGCGGCTTCGCGGGGCGAATACCTGAATGGAATTTTGCTGGCCACCTATCTTGGCTGTGAGTTTGTGGATGCAGCTGAGGTAATCCGTTTTGACAAGGATGGACGTTTTGAAGCAGAGCGAACGAACTTCTTTTTGAAAGAGCGGCTGAAGGGAATTGATAGAGCGGTGATTCCGGGTTTCTACGGAGCGGATGACGGGGGAAATATACATACTTTTTCAAGAGGCGGTTCGGATGTGACAGGTGCTTTGGCTGCGCGGGCAGTGCAGGCAGATCTGTACGAGAACTGGACCGATGTTCCGGGATTTCTTTTGACGGACCCGGGGATTGTAGATCATCCGAAAAAAATTGATGTTATGACGTATGCAGAACTTCGGGAATTGTCTTACCGGGGAGCCACGGTGCTGCATGAAGAGGCTGTTTTTCCGGTGCGCAGGGAGGGAATTTCAATACGTATCTGCAATACCAATGATCCGGGCGGCACAGGTACGCTGATCTGCCGGGAAATTTCCCCGGAGGATGAGGAGGCGATCACCGGAATTGCCGGAAAGAAGAATTTTGTTGCGATCAGTATTGCGAAAAACCGGATGAACGCGCAGCCCGGTTTTTGCAGAAAACTGCTGGAGGCCTTTGAAGAGAATGAGATTTCATTTGAACATATGCCGTCCGGTGTTGATACGATCAGTGTGATTTTGCCTGAAACGGAATATAAAAAGAAGCAGAATGCAATTATGGATTCTCTGAGCAGGCTGCTGCAGCCGGATAAGATCAGTGTGGATGAGGATATGGCGCTTGTCACAGTGGTCGGAAAGGGGATGCGTTCCCAAAGCGGTATTGCAGCACGGTTTTTTACTGCGCTTGGAATGGCAGGAGTCAATATTAAAATGATTGATATGGGTTCAAACGAAATCAACTGCACGATCGGGGTTTCCAACCAGGATTTTGAGAGAGCCATACGGGCACTTTATGATGCGCTGGTGGAATAGAGGAGGAAAAGAATGTATCTGTTGTATTTTGTGTTATGGGTTATTTTTAACGGACAGATTACTCTGGAAATCTGTCTGTTCGGGGTTGTAATTGCAGCGCTTATGTTTGCGTTTACCTGCAAATTTATGGATTACAGTCTGGAAAAAGAAAAAAAAGTGCTCAGAAAGAGCCTGGGATTCGGAAAATATGTGATTGTTCTGGTTCTGGAAATTGTGAAAGCAAATTTTGCTGTTATGCACATGATTCTTTCAGAACGCGAAGAGCTCGAACCCGTGCTGGTCAGTTTTCAGTCAGATATGAAAACACCGACAGGCAGGGCGCTTCTGGCAAATGCAATTACGTTGACTCCGGGTACGATTACAGTGACTTTAGAGGAATCTGAGTATGTGGTACACTGCCTGGATGTCAGTCTTGCAGAGGGAATGGACGATTCTGTGTTTGTGGAAATGCTTTCAAAGCTGGAACAGAAGTAAGGGAGGTTTGAAAAATGGGAAATGGAATACCGGGCCTTGCACAGGCATATCATGGACTTTTTGCAGTTGTTCTGGTATTTTTGGCGTTGATGCTGATGCTCTGTCTGATTCGTGCGATTATCGGTCCGCGGATTGCAGACCGGATTGTGGCAGTCAATATGATGGGAACCATGGTTATGGTCATCATTGCCATTCTGGCGCTGATGCTGCAGGAAGGATATCTTGCAGATATCTGTCTGATTTATGCGATGATCAGTTTTCTGGCTGTAATCGTATTGACGAAAGTATATATGGGCGTATATCTGGAACGAAAGGAAAAGGAGGAGAAGAAAAATGGCGGTCATTGAGTGGATTCAGTTCCTGGCCGGAGCCTTTTTGCTTCTGTTTGGACTTGTTATTTTTGTCATTGAGATGATAGGTGTTTTCCGCTTTAAATATGTGCTGAACCGCATGCATGCAGCTGCAATGGGCGATACGCTCGGCATAGGATTTTCACTGGCAGGACTGATTGTGATGAACGGATGGAACTTTACTTCCCTGAAACTGTTTTTTGTGATTGTCTTTCTGTGGTTCGCTTCACCGACTTCGTCACACCTGATTGCGCGTCTGGAGGTGACAACGGACGAAGAGCCGGAAAAGCATTATCAGAAGCTGGCCATGCAGGATGTGAAAGCATACGGAGCCGGACAGGAAGCTAACTGTGCAGAGAAGCTCTGTGAAGAAAAAAAAGCAGCGGATTCTGTGGAGAAGCTGTGTGAGGAAAAAAAAGCAGCGAATTCAGTGAAGAAGCTCTGTGAGGAAAAAGAGACAGCGGATTCAGTGAAGAAGCTCTGTGAGGGAAAGAAAAAGAACGTGGCTGCAGGGAAGGAGGCATAGTATGCAGGTGTTTACATATATTTTACTTGGTTTTCTTGTAGTCTGTGCTGTTTCGGTGAGTCTTTCCAAGAATTTAATGAATTCAATTCTCATTTATATGTCCTACAGTTTAGTGATGTCAGTGATCTGGATATTACTGGAATCTCCGGACCTTGCGATTACGGAAGCAGCAGTTGGGGCCGGAATTACGAGTGTGCTGTTTTTCCTGACGCTGAAGAAGATTCACGCCATGGTGAAGGAAGATGAAACGACGGAATCAGAAAGCGGCGAAAAGCAGGAGGTACAGAACATAAAAAAAGAGCCAATTCCGGCTGCGCAAGGAATAAAAAACGAAAATGTCGCGATTACGGTGAAGGCACAAAAGGAAGGGATTCCTGTATCTGAAAAAAACAAGGAAAAAGGAATGGAAGATAAGCCAGATCAGGGAAAGGAGGCGGCACGCGATGAGTAAAAGACTATCTGACGAGCAGTATGAAAAGACGAAATCCTACCGCCTGAAGCAGTGGCTGGACGGGACGAAGGATCTGTATCTTGATGCAGTTGAGATGAAGGAGCAGCAACCTTTTCAAGAAGATAAAAAATTGATTGAAAAACGGAAAAAGGAAACACAGCGGCGCTTTGCACGTCTCTATGATGTGGAGCACAATGCGGAGATGCGGATTTTCCGGAAAATTTACCGGGTATTTTCTGTTTTGTTCTGTGTATTTCTGGTTTTGATGCTATTGACCGCAGTGTCCCATCTGCCGGTGATCGGGAACCCCGGAAATCCAACGAACAATGAAGTGGCGCAGCGCTACATTGAGAGCGGCCTGCAGGAGACGGGAGCCGTCAATATTGTTACTGGTATGATTCTGGACTACCGTGCGTTTGATACGCTGGGCGAATCTCACGTATTGTTTATTGCAACGTGTACTGTTTTGATTCTGCTGCGGATTGACCGCAAAAAAGGGAAGAATGAGCCTGGAGCGGCACTGGAAAGCGACCGCGTGCATGAGCCGAAAAACGATGTGATTTTACAGACTGCGGCAAGGATTCTTGTCCCTCCGATCGTCATTTTCGGTATTTATGTGATTCTGGGCGGACACCTCGGGCCAGGCGGCGGCTTTTCCGGCGGCGCGATTATCGGCGCAGGGCTGATTCTGTATCTGAACGCATTCGGCTTTGAAAAGACAGAGCGCTTTTTTACGGCAAAGACATATAAAAAGCTCAGCTTTACGGCTCTTGCATGCTACAGTCTGTCAAAATGTTATTCGTTTTATACTGGCGCCAATCATATAGAAAGTGTGATTCCGCTGGGAACGCCGGGCGCGATTCTGAGCAGCGGCCTGATTCTGGTGCTGAATATCTGCGTCGGAGTCGTTGTGGCGGGAACCATGTATACCTTTTATGTGATGTTCCGGAAAGGGGGATATTGAGATGAATCTTGCGAATTTGCTGAACAATTATGAGGAAGCGGTGGCGATGATTCTGTTCGGTATCGGATTTTCCAATCTTCTTCTTCAGAAGAATCTGATCAAAAAGATCATTGGACTGAACATTATGGACACGGCAATGTATCTGTTTCTGGCCCTGAAAGGCTTTGTGGCCGGGCATAAGGCTCCGATTGTGGTAGATGGGGTGCAGAGTGTGGAAGCGTATATTAATCCGATTCCGGGCGGACTAGTGCTGACCGGTATCGTGGTATCTGTTTCTGTGTCAGCGCTGATGCTGTCCCTGACGATTCGTTTATACCGCAGATATCACACACTTGACCTGGATGCGATCACAACGCAGCTGAAAAAGGAGGGACTGTAATGGCTTTTGTACAGAATCTTCCGTTTATTTCCATTATTCTTTCATTGTTTGCAGGTCCTCTTTCTTCTATATTAAGTGGGAAAAAGGCAAAGTGGGTAAATCTGGCTGTGATCACAATTATCGGGTGCATGTCAGCCGCTGTGCTGGGGTTTGTGATGCAGAGCGGGAAACCATATGTCTATATGATGGGCCATTTTCCGGCGCCCTGGGGCAATGAGATACGCGTAGGGCTGCTGGAAGCGGCGATGGCGCTGTTTTTCTGTATTGTTATGTTTCTTTGTATGCTGGGCGGAAGCCGGGAGCGGAGCCTGGAGGTGGAAGAGCCGAAGGAGAACCTGTATTATGTAATGGTAAATCTGCTTCTTTCTTCTTTGCTGGCCCTGATTTACACAAATGACCTGTTTACGGCATACGTATTTGTGGAGATTAATACAATCTCCGCCTGCGGCCTGATTATGATCCGGCAGAACGGACGGACGATTGAAGCAGCAACGCGGTATATGATTATGAGCCTTCTCGGCTCTGGTCTGTTTTTGCTTGGTATTTGCTTCCTGTATGACGTAACGGGGCATCTGCTGATGAGCAATATCAAAGAGCAGGTAAAGATTCTGAGTGAGACGGGAACGTATCACATTCCGCTGCTGGTATCGCTTGGCCTGATGTCGATTGGTCTTGCAATTAAGAGCGCGCTGTATCCGTTCCATGCATGGCTGCCGGATGCGTACGGTTATTCAACGCTGTCATCTGCGGCGATCCTGTCTTCCCTTGTATCAAAAGGCTATATCTTTTTGCTGGTTAAGATTTTTTACCGCGTGATCGGATTTGACGTGGTGCGCGACAGTAAGGTTATCAATGTCCTGTTTGTATTCGGTATTATCGGCATGATTGTGGGCTCCATCGACGCAATCAAGGAGAGCAATATCCGAAGGATGATCGCGTATTCTTCCATAGCGCAGATCGGTTATATTTATATGGGGTTTGGCCTTGGGACAACGGCAGGAGTGATTGCAAGCGTATTCCATATCATTTCCCATGCAGCGACTAAAGCACTGCTGTTTGTGGCAGCATCCGGCCTGACAGATGCTTCGGGAGACAGCACGGATTTCTTTGATCTGACCGGTGCCGGGTACCGGAACAAACTGGCAGGTGTGGCGTTTACGGTGGGCTCGTTGTCCATGGTAGGTTTTCCGATGTTTGCCGGTTTTATTTCGAAACTGCTGTTTGCGCAGGCAGGTGTGGAAAGCAGCCATAAGATGCTTATGACTTTGGTTGCACTGGCGATCAGTACAGTTTTGAATGCGGTTTATTTTATGAAAACAGTGATCCGCATTTACACACCGGAATGGAAAGCTGGAATTGAAAAGAAGAATTTCACAAAGGTGACAGCAGTGCAGCAGCCGGCAAAATCGGTGGCGCTTGTCTGTTTCATTCTTTTGAACCTGGTACTGGGACTTGGTTCCGAACCGATTATCCGGCTGTTTGAAAACGGGCTGAAGATGTTTGCATAGGAGGAGAAAAATGAGTGGTTTGATGTTACTGCCGGTGTTTTTACCGATTCTTGCCGGGAGTGGTATATTGGTCTCTTCGGTGACAGCAAAACGGAAGAAGGCTCCGGATTTGACGGAAGAAGCGCGAAAAAAACTTCATCTGTTTTCAGCAGCTGTTCTGGTGATTTCAGCTGTGCTGGCGCTGGCGCTTGCATGGTCCGGGGATCTCAGTCTTACGCTGTTTTATCTGATGAAGGATATTCCGGTCTTTTTT
>CAOJHI010000037.1 GCA_948436005.1 uncultured Lachnospiraceae bacterium | reverse complement strand
TGTAACTTATTAAATTTATAGCTCTTGTGGCTATATCATTATTATACTAGGAGGGTTTTCCATGAGTACTTTAGAAGCAACCATTTCCATGCTGGAAGCAATGCCGGAGGATGCAAGGATCAAGGTTATGGAATTCACGCAAAGTCTGTTCACTTCCAGAAAACCTGCAAATCCATTTGTCCCGGTCAATCAGGAACAGATTCTTTCCGACCTTGCAGAATCGCGTCAACAGATCTCCGACGGAAAAGGGCTTGATATGGAAGATGCACTAAAAAGGATGGGCAAACAGCATGGATTTATTTGACGTAATCATCTCACCAAAAGCCCTGTCCCAACTGAATGACTATATTGATTACCTGCGGTATACCTTGCTGAATGAACAGGCTGCTTATAACGTATGGCAGGATGCCTTGCAAACACGAAATCAGCTCTCAAAAGTTGCCGACAGCCTGAAATTTTGTACCAGTCCCCAACTGAAAAAAAAATGGATACCGCATCATTCATTTCATGCGGCACCGTTATCTTATGCTTTACCGGATAGAGGGCACAACCGTTTATGTGGATGCCATATACCATCAGCTCCAGGATTACGAAAATACTTTTGCAGATGAACTAAGCCAATAATAGAATCCTCGTAGCGAGGATTCTATTATTATGACTAAAACCAAAATCGGAATGGAAGTATCATCCCTTAAGTTTTGTAAGACTTTGAAAATTATCCGCTCATATCCCAGTTTTCTCTCTGCATGGAAATATGAGAGCAATGCGCGTATAACTGCCTTCCACGGACGCAAGTTCCAGTCCGATTTCCAGCTGGCTGCACAGCTCTTTCACAATATAAAGCCCCATACCGGTGCTTCCTCCAAGACGCTTCCCATTGCTCCCTGTATAACCTCGATCTGTCACCCGCCGCAGTTCATGAGAAGGAATGCCAATCCCATTGTCTTCCACCGTAATTTTCCCGGTCTTGGCACTGATGCATATGTGACAGCCCGGACAGTATTTCGCACAGTTAATCAAAAGCTGTTTTAATAGAAAGCAGACTGTCTTCCCATCTGTATATACCTCAAAATCGCCTGTCACTTCCGCACTGATGCCTGCCGCAGTGAGCAGCTCCATCTGACTCCAAAGCGCCTCCCGAATCAGCTCGGCAGCCCGCACTTTCCTGATCTGCGTTTCATTTCCCACACGGCGCATTCGCGCGTAATAAAGGATACTCTCTGTGAGATTGTCCGCACGTTTCAGTTCCCGCCTCAGCTTACGGGATACATCTTCTGCCCCGTTCCAGGCATCTCCGCACCCGTCTGTCTCTTTCGCCCGGTCCAGTATCAGAGAACATGCCGTAAGAGGTGTCCGCATCTCATGAATCCAGCTCTCCACGTACTCACAGTACTCCTCTTTTTCCCGCTCAGCCTTCTCCACAGCCGCTATGGCTGCCTGAGAAACCTCCTTCATGATTTCATAATACCGGTATTCAACTGCATGTACCGGCTTCGGAATCACTTCCCCCAGCAGATATTTCTCCGGCAGCTCATTTACCACCTGCTCCAATCTCTGAATCCTGTCCTTTTCTATAAGAAAGCCCGCCACAAGCCACAAAGCCGCCATCACTCCGATTGCTACAGTCAGCGCAAAAATAAATGCCAGTGCCACTTCTGTTACAGCCAGAAAAATATCCAGAAGCAGTGTCCCTATTCCAAGGAAACACAATGTGACTGCTTTCGAATACACATATTCCCCAAATTTCATAAACGATACCCCACGCCCCGAACAGTCCGGATATAATCCTGCGCCCCGATTCCTCTGAGTTTCTCCCGCAGCCGGTTGATATTTACATACAGTGTATTCTCATCAATATACAGACTGCTGTTCCACAGATCTTCAATAATCTCACTTCTCGTGCACAGCTCCTTCTGCATCAGGCAGGCCAGAATACGTGTCTCATTCTTCGTCAGCTCTGCCGTTTTTCCTGCAAAACACACCGTCAGATCAGTCAGGCTTAAGGTCAGCTCCCGTACTGTCAGAACTGCACTGCTCTTTCGCTTCAGCAGACGGGCAATCCGTGCCAGAAGAACAGACGAATGATACGGTTTTCGGATATAATCATCCGCTCCCACGCCAAACCCCAGAATCTCATCTTCTGCCGACTCCCGCGCAGTCAAAAAAATAACCGGCACATCCGACCGCTCCCGCAGCCTCCTGCACAGCTCATACCCGCTTTGTCCCGGCAGCCCTATATCGAGCAGCGCCAGATCGTAGGCCGGTATTTCTATGCTGCTGCCCTGTCTCTGCCCGCACGCGAACATTCCAGCATCTGTATTTTCCGCCATCCCGCGCATCAATGCCTTTTCCTCCGGCACCTTCTCATCCAGCTGCAGACAGATTACCTGATATCCGTTCGCCCGCAGCAGCGCACTCAGCTCCTCCCGTATTACTTTGTCGTCCTCTGCAATTAAAATCCTGTCCATAGTCCATATCCTCTTTCTGATCAAATACAAGAATCATCACAGTCCATTTTACAAATTGGTTTGCCTGCTCTTTGCAGTATTTGCTTCATTCTATATAGTTTAACATAACCATTCTAAATGGGCCATCAAAATCTCCCTTCCCCTACGCCCTCACGGTTCTGATTCTCTAACATAAAATGCAAAACCGCCGCGAAACACAAACAGAACGCTTACACAGTTCCCTTGCATTTCACGGCGGTTTTCATTTTTGATATGACCTTTTACACAGTGCAGTATTTCAGCACAAATGTGCTTTCAGGTATGTATTTCGAAGTTATCTTTACTCGTTCATCATAAAGTCGATCAGCTTGTCGATGTCGTCTCTCTCATATGCAATAATCTCGAGCTCCGGAATCTCTCCGTTTGAGAAAATATTTGCCATGGATACATACTGGCTCAGTTTTGACTTCAGATTCAGTCTGTCTCCTTCTCCTGTTACCAGTTCTACCTTTCCTTTACAAGCGTCCACTACCTGAAAGAATTTGTCAATATTTTTAATATTCTGTACTTTCATTGCTTGTTCTCCTTTCTTTTTACCTTATCTTCTACGCATTCAATATACGATGAAAAATCAGGAAAATCAAGCCCTTCTTTTATTTTCAGCAGTATTGCGGCATTTTGGCTCAGACCGCAAAGTCCGCTTTGTCGGTATTGCTCTCTTTCCGTTTTTATGGTGAATTTATTTTGTTGCTATTGCTTCCACTTCCAGCAAAACATCCTTCGGCAAACGTGCAACCTCCACGCAGGAGCGCGCCGGGAACGTACCTGTAAAGTATTTTGCATAGATTTCATTGATCTTTCCGAAATCATTCATTTCCTTAATAAATACGGTTGTCTTAATCACAGCTTCCATACTGGTGCCTGCTGCCTGCAAAAGCGCTGCCATATTGGAAAATGCCTGCTCTGCCTGTGCCTCCACGCCTTCCGGTATCTCTCCCGTAGCAGGATTTACTGGTATCACACCTGATGTAAAAACCATTCCGTTTACCTCAATTGCCTGTGAATACGGCCCGATCGCTGCCGGGGCCTTGTCTGTACTGATTGCCTTTTTCATAAATTAAATTCCTCCTTTTATTCTTTTTAACCGGACGTTCCCGGATAGAAGAGCCCAAAACGGAGTTCCGCTTATAGTCACTCCTTATTTTTCATCTTCTATCCGGGCACTGACTTTGAAATTCACAGCCCGGATATGTCCGTCGCGAATCTCTACCCTGCCCTGCTTCATCAGCCGTCCCACAGCGCGCTTAAAAGCATTTTTGCTGAGACCGAATTCCCGCTGAATCAGTTCCGGCGACGCTTTATCGTCAAAAGGCAGGACACCGTCAAATTCTCCGATGGTTTCCATCACGCATTCTGCGTCTTCATCCATCTGCAAATATGCCTTTTCCCGAATCGAAAGGTCAAGCTTACCGTCCTCTTTGACTCCGCTCACTCTGGCCCGGACAATGTTTCCCACCTTCAGGCCCGAAATCCCTTCGCGTTTCGGAATTAACCCTGAATATTTATCATCTACCGCTACAAAAGCGCCGAAATTATCACTTAATTCATACACGCGTCCACGTACCTGATCATCGGTCCGGTATGGCGAATTCTTACACAGGTACGGATATACCTTCATGGTTCCGCAAAGCCGTCCGCTCTTGTCCAGATACAGTGCCACAATGCACTCATCCCCCGGATACACCTTTCCCGTCTGCTCATGGAAGGGCAGGAACAGATCTTTCTCCAGCCCCCAGTCCAGGAAAGCCCCAATTTTCGTCACTTCTCTCACTTTTACAACTGCCGTCTTTCCGATCGTCAGCAGAGGCTCGCGCCTTGTAGCAATGGGCCGGTCGCTGGAATCCCTGTACAGAAATACCATCACCTTATCCCCGCATTGCATGCTCTCCTCCGTCTCCTTCTTCGGAAGAAGCACCGTCTCCTCATCCCCGGCCTTCTGTGCCAGATAAACGCCAAAGGTGACTTTTTTTACAATCACCAGCTCCTGCTTTTCTCCTATTGCTAACATTCTGCCTCCGTTTCTGTCTTATATCATCCTCTGTACTGTTTTCCTTTATAATATCTTCCTGCGCCTTGTTTCCGGCCATCTGCTTCACTTACCGCGTATACTCTACAATCGCATACGGCTCTCCCTGTGAATCACACAGGCTCACAACCACCAGATTTTCCTCCGTATGTACCATAGGTACAATTGTATCATGAAGCTTTGCCTGTTTTCTGTATTCCACCCTGAGCCATACTGGTTCAAATTTATCCGGCAGATACTCCTCCGCCATACGGATATACTGTCCGTTGTTCACATGCTGATTGACATCCAGGTGATAACTGCACACAAAAAGCGGCGGCATTTTCTCCTGTTCCTTGGGCACCTGGATTTTCCGCGAGTGCTGCTTCATGATAAGCGCAGGCTCCATCTCATAGTCTGCAATCAGCTCCGGAAAGAGCCGCGCCGGATGTCCGGTCTTCACATCCATAAAAGCCCACACACTGTTTGCTTTTGCAAGCATCTCGCCTGCCCCATCGTACATCGCATAATTCCGGTATCCATAAAACGCCTTAAATCCATGCGGCCACGTCTTTGTCACAATCTGCTCTCCGAGACGCGGTCTCCTCATAATCTCAATCTGCCAGGACAGAATCATCCATGCTCTGTCCATACTTTTCAGATATTCCAGCCCGTTTCCGCAGCTTTCTGACTGAAACGTGGAGCTGTCCTGAAAATAATCTACCAGAGAAACGCGCGTCAGCCTCTGCTCTGTATCCATCTCGCTGTAACGCACCCTGCTCTCAAACTGATATGCCATCGTGTTCCCTTCATTTCCAAAACTATACTGATCTTTGCAAAAACTTTGCTCTGTAATTCCACATCTGATTATTATACAGGCCAGGCCAATGGAAAACAAGCCCTTAATAGACAAAACCCTGTATGTTTTAATAATCATGAAAAAAGGCGTCCCCGGATTTCGGGTTCGCCTTTTTGTTCCTTTGGCTTATGATTACTTATACTGCCAGCCTGGACACCTTTTCTGAATACCCGGCGCCCTTCCAGCCCAATACCTGAATACTTTTCCGTTTAATCTTAATGATTTTCTCAGCCTCCATCTTCTTAAGAAGCCTGGAAACCACTTCTCTTGACGTAGCCAGCTCGTCCGCAAGATTCTCATGTGTTACGAGAACCGTATCGGTCCTGTACTGATCACAGTACTCATAAAGTTTTTTTCTCAGCCTTTCTTTTAATGTAAGGAAGCTCAGATCATTGATCAACTCCAGAAGCTTTGTAAATGCTTTCACATAACACTGCTCCTGCCACTTTCTCACATCCGCACATTCACTGTACATCCTTGCGCTCAGCTGTTCCGGAATATAATACAGTTCCGTCTCGCCGACACATACAACCTCAATGCTGTATTCACATGAATCAAGACACAATGCCGGCAGCCTGAATCCTGAATTCTCCGGAAGAATCTTCTGAAGTACGATTGTCCTTCCTTCTTCATCTCTCATGATCAGATGCAGTTCCCCCTTGAGCAATGCCCAGATTCTTTTGCCACTGAGTATCTCTTCTGCATCAACACTTTCTGAATCTTCAAATCTGCACAAAACGGCCTTTTCTCTGATTTCCGCCTTCATTTGAACCTTTAAACTGTCCAGACACCCTCCTCCTAATATCATTTGACACTTATCAAGAGTTGCTCTGCTTTTTTCCATAATTCTCCTCCCAATACATAGCAAACCTGTGTTAGTGGCTTCATCATTGCATCACAATGTGCATATTATACTGTGAAATCTTTTTCCTAAAGCATTTTCTTATGTTATAATACTATATTCTTTTCTTCCTTCTGTCAATCACTTTTACATTTTTGTTTTTTTTCACAAAAATAATGGCACTTTTTCATTCACTTTGCCCTGCTTTTTGTTCATTTTTGTTGACAATTGTCACTTTTTCCCTCATAATATAAAATATGCGGAGCATATTTTAACGAGGGAAAATGCTTGCATTTTCTCGAGTCTACTTTCCGGCCTTCATTACATATATTTGCGGAGCATATTTTAAATTGGCCTCATTGCATAAATTTGCAATCATATTTTCCAAATAATTATTGAAGTTGCCATAAGTTTAATTATCATATATACTGGTACGAGAATTGTAAAAAAATGTTATCCTAATATTTCAAATTCACATGCAGGGAGATTTTGTCATGACTATTAAAGATATTGCCGGTTTGGCCGGTGTCTCGATATCCACAGTTTCTAAAATTATCAACGGAAAAGATGAGCACATTAACCCACAGACGCGCACAAGAGTTCTACAGATCGTAAAAGAATACAATTTCACTCCATACGCTGCTGTAAAAAGTTCGCCGGACACGAAAAAATTTCTTCTTGGTGTTCTCCTGCATTCTTCCTGCGCTTCTGCGTCACTCCTCAGCGGTATTTTGCAGACTGCCCAGGAACACAGTTATGGAATATTATTATTAGAAAGTAAGGGAGATCCCCAACAGGAAGCAAAACATATCTCTGCATTCTGCAAAAATGGCATTGACGGCCTCCTTTGGGAGCCAAGTTCCGCAGACATTGCCTCACACTGTGATTATCTGAAACGTCAAAAAATACCATACTATTTTCTAGGGAACACAGTACATACTCCCACCTTTGAGATTGATTTTTCCCAGCTTGGCTACTATCTGGCAGAGAGTCTGATCTGCAAAAACCATACTGCTATTGCCTGCTTTCCGGGCGAAAACGGACAACGTTCTGCTTATTTCCAGAAAGGCTTCTGCAAATGCCTCTATGAGCACCAGATCTCCTGTCCTGAGCATTTGCTTCAGTACACGTTTGACGAAAGTTTTCTTCATAAAATTTTACAGTACAATATCACAGCTGCTGTGTGTGCTGATTCCAAAACATCCCGGGCGCTTTATAATTCCCTGCGGAGACAGCATTACGAGATTCCTTCCGATTTCTCTGTGGTTGGCCTGAACGATAATGATACCCCGTATGAAAATACATCTGTTTCCTCGGTCATGATTCCTTATCATGCATTCGGACAGCATGCCTGCCGGGAGCTGATCAGCATCTGTGAAAAATCTTCTCAGGACAGTCCGGTCTACATGTTCTCGCCTGACTGCAGCCTGAACCATGAATGTTCGATCAGTTACCCTGCCTTTATGCAGGAAAAATTCTTTATTTCAGTCGGAAGTATTCATAAAGATATTACCTTCAACGTGAATGCGCTTCCTCAGCTCGGAAGCACTCTGAAAATCCACAATTCTGCCACTTCAATCGGCGGAAAGGGAGCCAACCAGGCAGTCGGAGTGGCAAAGCTCGGACACTCTGTTCACCTGATCGGCGCTGTCGGAAATGATTTTGATGCTACTTTTATTTTAAATATGCTGGAAAAAGAAAATGTCTCTACACAGGGAATTTTCAGAAATAAAAAAGCCAGAAGCGGAAAAGCCTATATTTATGCAGAAAGCAGCGGTGAAAGTGCCATAACGGTACTTTCCGGTGCAAATGACTGTCTGACACCGGAAAACATTAAAAACAGCGAGTATTTATTTAAAAATGCGTGCTATTGCCTGATATCCGGCGAAATCCCATTAGATACCGTAATCCTCGCTGCCCAGACAGCCAAAAAGCACCACGTCACAACTGTTTTTAAGCCCTCTACCCTGGAACAGCTGCCAGAAGCCCTGTATCAGACAGTAGACATGTTAGTTCCTAACCGGAAAGAAGCATCTTCTCTTTGTCCTGACTGTGCCTCTGTCGAAGAGCAGGCAGATTACTTTTTTAACAAAGGAATTCCTATTGTGATTATTACCCTGGGGCATGAAGGATGTTATCTCAAAACTGCCGATATCTGCCAGTATTTTCCGGCAGCTGAAATGGAAGCGTGCGATACCACCGGCGGCGCTGATGCGTTTATTTCCGCACTTGTTTCTTATCTGCACTCAGGCTATTCCCTCACACGCTCTATACAAATTGCCATGTACGCATCCGCATTTTGTATCGCAAGGCAGGGTGTTACCTCTGCATTGATTGACAAAACCAGCCTTGAGGTATATATCGGAAGAACGCAGCCGGAGCTGCTTATTGAGCGGAACTGATAGGTTCCGCTCCTCTGCTCCCGCAACCAAAACTGTTCTCCCTGTCTTTTGCCTTGTGCAAACAGCTAATGACCTAAGGAAACCTTTTAACAGCGTTTCCCAAAATAAAAAGCTTCTGCAGCGAAATACTGCAGAAGCTTTTTATTATATTTCCTCTTTCCCATTTCTGGTTTCAGACATTTTCTTGCTGATCTGATTATTTCTTCTGTTTCATCAGCATGTTGCCCTGTACGATCTCAATGTAAGCTGCTACGATGATTACAAGACCTGTTACGATGAACTGATAGAAGGTATCAACACCGAGTACGACAAGTCCAACCTTCAGCGCTGAGAAAAGTACGGCTCCGATTACGGTACCGAATACATTTCCGCGGCCACCTGCCATGGAAGTACCACCGATTGCTGCTGCTGCGATTGCATCAAGCTCATAACCCTGGCCAGTAGACGGGTCGCCCGTTCCAAGACGGCCAATGATAACCAGAGCTGCCAGAGTTGTTCCCAGCATACCGATTCCATACAGAAGCACCTTTGTACGCTCTACACGTACACCGGAAAGTCTTGCTGCGTCTTCATTACCACCAACTGCATATGCATATGTTCCGATTTTCATTTTCTTCAGAACAAAGGTAATAATAATTGCAAAAACAAAGAATACAACTACAGAAAATGTAAATACAGAAGTAATCTTAAAGTTAAATACATTTCTGTACTCTCTCGGTACGTTCAGCACCGGGAATCCACCCGTTACTACGTAACCAATACCACGATAAACCTGCATGGTTCCCATCGTAGCAACGAACGGCTGCAGTTTCATAACGCCAACCAGAACGCCGTTGATTGCTCCAAGCAGAAAACCAAGTCCGAGACACAGGATAATCCAAAGCGGAATCGGAACTCCTGCTTTTGCCATCTGTGCGCCTGCACACGCTACCAGAGCCAATACTGAACCAACCGAAAGGTCAATTCCGCCTGTGATGATAACGCATGTCATTCCAATACCCATCAAACCGTATGTAACTGCCTGTGTAATAATCGTTGCAATATTCGTCGTAGAAAGATAGGAATGTTCCAATATACTGAATACAATAATCGTAACAAACAGTGCAATCAGAACGCTCCACTCTCTGCGGTATTTTTTATAAATAGCATTCATTATACATCTTCCTCCACAGTATAATTCAGAATTCTTTCCTCAGAGAACTCTTCTTTCATAAGCTCTCCTGAGATCTCTCCTTCACGCATAACCAGGATACGATCGCTCATACCCATAATTTCTGTCAGCTCAGAAGAAACCATGATGATTGCGATACCTTTTTCTGCCATCTTCTCCATCAGAAGGTAGATCTCTGATTTTGCACCGATATCAATACCCTTTGTCGGTTCGTCAAAAATCATGACAGATGCATCTGTTGACATCCAGCGGGCAAGGATTACTTTCTGCGCGTTTCCACCGGAAAGACTTACTGTCATAAATTCCGGATCGTTCGGCTTCAGTCCTACCTGAGTTCCCTTGTCCTTTGCATTTGCGTTTTTCTTTCCACTGTTAATCACAATGCCTGACATGTATTTTTCCATGCTTGCCAGAGCCATGTTATCCATGTTGTTGAAGTTCGGCATAATACCTTCTTCTTTACGGTTCTCTGAAATAAGTGCAATTCCCTGCTTAATTGCATCGCTCGGACACTTGCAGTGAATCTCTTTTCCATTCAGTAAAACCTGCCCGGATGTACGCGGGTCTGCTCCGAAAATGGCACGCATAACCTCTGTACGTCCTGCTCCTACCAGGCCGAAAAATCCAAGAATCTCGCCTGGATAGAGATCAAAGCTAACGTTTTTAAACATACCGCCGCTCAGGTTCTTTACCTGAAGGACCGGTGTGCTTCCTCTCTTCTGACAAGGCATTGTACGTTTTGCAAAAAGCGAAATATCACGGCCTACCATAGCCTGAACTACTTCATCACGCGTTGTCTTGTCCATTTCAATTGTCTTGATAAACTTTCCGTCGCGCAGTACTGTTGAACGATCACACATCCGGAAAATTTCATTCATTTTATGGCTGATATATAAAATCGTAATTCCCGCATTCTTCAGCTCATGCATGATTCCAAATAATGTCTCTACCTCTTTGTCACTCAGAGAGGCAGTCGGCTCGTCAAAGGAAATCACCTGCGCGTTTACCTCCAGCGCCTTCGCAATAGCAATCATCTGCTTCTGTCCGGCTGATAAATCTCCCATCCGGTCTGTCGGCCGAAAGTCGCAGTTCAATCGCTTTAAAAGCTCTGCGGTATCTGCATTCATCTTCTGTTTATCTATAATTCCGAACCTTCCCGGCTCTTTTCCCATAAACATATTTTCAGCGACCGTCATATCCGGAATGCTGACGATCTCCTGGTGAACCTTTGCGATTCCGAAATCAATCGCGTCCGCTATATTGGAAAATTTTGCCGGCTTTCCCTCTATCCGGATCTCGCCTGAGGTCGCCGGAAAAACTCCGTGCAGAATATTAAGCAGCGTACTCTTTCCCGCTCCATTTTCTCCGATGATCGCGTGGATTTCTCCCTTGCGGATCGAAAAACTGACATCGTCCAGAGCCTTCTGCCCGGGGAAAGTCTTGACAATATGTTCAAATTCAATGAATTTATCCATTGATACATCCTCCGTCTGAAGTTCTCTTTTTCTTTCATAAAGGAAAGGGGGCGCTTACGCTGCCCCCCCTTTGTACTAACAATTACTCAAAAATCGGGCTATACTCATAACCAAAGATTTCTTCGAAGGACTGCTCGATGTTAGAGGAGTCACGTACGCACTGCGGAGCGTAGATAACCTTCGGAAGTTCCTGGCCTGCAAGTTTACGAACCTGCATTTCAACTGCGATCTGAGACATAATGTTCGGGAAGAAGTCTACAGTACCATCAAGCTCACCAGCTTTGATAGACTCTGTTGCTTCACTTGTTCCGTCTGTACCAACGATTACACAGTCGCTGTCAGCAGCGATAACTGCTTCCAGAGCGCCCATTGCCATTGTGTCGTTGTTGCAGTAGATACCAGCCAGATCCGGATGCTGCTGAAGCAGTGTCTCTGTGATATCATAAGCTTTCTGACGATCCCAGTCACCGTTCTGTACTGCTACGATTTCGATGTCTGCTTTGTCTGCATAGAAGTCATTGAATCCCTGTGTACGAGCCTGAGCTGCTGTTGCCTGGGAAAGACCTGTAATACAAGCTACTTTGCCCTTCTGGCCGATTGTGTTGTAGATCCACTCAGCGCCCTGTACGCCTGCCTGATAATGCCAAGCGCCTACTGTTGTAGATGCATACGGTGTGAATGCGTCCATAACGGTTGTCATGTCGATGCCTGCTTCCATAGCTGCTTCCATACCCGGAACAAGGTTTGCATCTGAAATGCCAGAAACAAGAACTGCATCGTATCCCTTGTTAACCATGTCAAGCATAAGTGTCAGCTGACCTTCTTCGTCTGTCTCAGTCTGAGCGCCACGAACGTCAAGTGTCAGATCATAACCAGCGTCTGCGAAAGCCTTACCAGCGATTTCAGCGCCTTCACCTTCCATACGCCAGAACTCGTTCTCGAATGTCTTTGTTGCGAAACCGATTGTAACAGCTTTGTCAAGCTTCGGAACTACACCGAGTTCATCGCGGATATCGTTGTAGGAAACTGCATCTTTGTAGAAATCATATCCCTGCTCTGCTACATCTGCACTCGGAAGATCTGCTTCTGCTGCAAATGCTGTCATGCTCATAGATGCTGCCATTGCCATAGCTGTTAATGCCATTAACTTTTTCATTACTTTTGTCCTCCTAAAATAATTCTTAATTTTTTGCATATTACTTTAAAATCGGTGGGCTCATATTAGGAGCCCGCCGTTTTTACCTGAATCTTTTACTCGAAGAAGCAGAATTCGCCTTCTGTCAATTCAAGCTCCGGAAGGATACCCGGTTTGTTATCGCCAACATATCTGTCAGCGGTCGGTACTGTTACTGTAAATTCGCCCTGCATGATATCTTCACTCTGAGCCTCTGCCAGTGTAACCGTACTTACTACATCTTTTCCTGCTGCCTTTTTTGCGAAATAATATCCGTTGTCAGCAGTTGCATGGCTCATGATCTCGATCTGAGCAATTGCATTTGTTTCCATCTCTTTGCCAATTTCCAGCTTCTTGTTGAATACCAAAGCGATTGTATAATCTTCTGCTTTAAAGTTATGCGTTGTACCAGTCATACCCTTTGTGGAACCGGTATACTCAAACTCTACTTCTTCGCCATTGATCTCAACTACCAGCCAGCCTTTGCCTTCTTCCGGAGCATAGTCGCGCTCTACAGCTTCTGCTGCGCCAGCGCTTACGCCAAGAAGCATGGTAGCTGCTGCCAGAAGGCCGATCAGTCTCTTTTTCATACGCCTTGTCCTCCTGAATAATTTATGAAGCTAAGTTATAATTTAGAACTTTGTACCGTAAAGCTGTGCTACGAACTGCCAGAATGCGTCTCTGTCAATATTGAATACGATCTGTACGTTCTTTGATTCGTACGGTCCATTATCAGTTGACCATGTTACAGCATTTGCATAGCTGTAGCTGGAGCGGTTGCAGTCGATTGCCATATCTCTGAACTCTGTCTCTGTGATCAGATCCGGGCAAAGGAAGATACCAGCTGTGATAGCATCCCAGCAGTAACCTGTGCTTGTCGGATTCTCATCATATTTCGGTCCTACATTCTCGATAAATGCCTTAGCAACCGGTGATCCCTGATCGTACTCTTTGATCCAGTCGATAACGTCTTTTGCAAGAAGTACCTTCGGAGCGATGTCGTGCGGAACAACGATCTGATACGGGAAGTCATTGTTCAGACAGATCTGAACGGATTCCGGATCATAGAACCAGTTGAACTCGCCACAAGCGTTTGCGTTACCAGGAACGTCAACAGCGCCGCCCATGTAAACGATACCTGCTGTGTTCTCAGCGAAGGTCGGATCCATCATACAAGCAAGAGCTACGTTTGTACAAGCGCCGATTGCGAAGATCGTAACCTGTCCCGGGTTCTCTTTTACAGACTTGATCATGAACTCTGCTGCGTTCATATCGGTCTGTGCTTCTGTCGTTGAGTAGCCATATTTCTCGTCCAAAAGCGCACCAAGATCATGATAGTTCTGCGGGCTTGTGTAGTTCTCAAGACTACGATATCCGCCTGTCCAGGTAAATCCACCAGTAACCGGTTTGTCCTGAGCCAGATCACGGAATCCCATAATCGGAACGTCTGTACCGATGTAAACCGGGATATCTGTACGCTCAATCATCTCAAGCTGTCTCAGAATTGCATTTGTGCCAGGTGCGCAAAGTGTATTACCGCCATCAGAAGTAACACCGAGGAAATCAATCCAGCCTGCTGCATCTGCCTGTGCCAGAATAGACATACAGTACATATCATCGCTATAATATAACATGTCACAGTCCAAGATAACTTTGTTGTCTTCTGCTGTAGTAACGATTTCATAATCCTCCAGTGCTGCATATGCAGTTGCCGGTGCAAGCATTGTTCCCATCATGCCTGCTACCAGAGCCAATGATAATACTTTCTTTTTCATAAGATTTTTTCTCCTTTTCTTTTTATTCATATTGCCGCGGCCGTTTTCACCGCCGCGGCGATATTTCGTAACACTAAATATTCTAAATGCGTATTCAGATTACTGTACGTCTTTTGTCAGAATGTCTACGTAGAAGTTCCAGAATGCTTCTCTGTCAATATCAAATACTACGTCAACTTTCTGTACGCCGTACGGCATTCCTGTACCTGCTTCAACGTCACGGTTACGTGATGTCCACCAGCTTGTTGCTCTTCCGTAGTTCGGGCCATAGCATGTATCTACTGTCAGGTAACGTGTCTGAACGTCTGTTGCGATTTCCGGATGGAGCCAGATAGCTGCTGTGATAGCGTCCCATACGTAGCTGCTTGCTTCCGGATTCTTCTCAAAACGCTCTTTCTGACCTTCTACGATAAGGTTGGAAATTGCATTTCCCTGATTTTCAACAAGTCTGTCATAAATGTCTTTGGTGTAGAATACTGCTTCTGCTACATCGTTCGGAACGTCGATCTGGCTCTTCCACGGAGATTCCAGACAAACTCTGATACCTTCCGGATCGTAGTACCAGTTGAACTCTGCTGCTGAGCTGGAGTTACCAGGAATATCTACCGCACCACCCATGTAGATAACGCCTGCTGCGTCTTCTACGATAGACGGGTCTTTGCGAACTGCCAATGCCATGTTGGTACCTGCACCGATTACGAAGATTGTAACTTCGCCCGGATATTTATGTACCTGCTCAATGATGAAATCTACTGCATGCTCATCCTGTACTTCTGTTTCTGCATAGCCGTATCTCGGCTCTGACGGCAGATTCTTGTAATCTGTCGGACGCTGGTTTACGTCGCAGAAATAGCTTGTAGCCCAATCCCAATAAGCGCCTGCGTACTCCGGCATTCCCCAAATCTTGCTCTCTGCGTCCATATTACGGAAGCCCATCAACGGCACATCACAGCCAAGATATACAGGAACATCCTCGCGTCCGATCAGCTCAAGCTGACGAAGTGCTGCAGTTGCTCCGGATGCGCACCAGGAATTTCCTCCTACTGTTGTAACTCCGAGGAAATCGCACTCGCCAAGGCTGTCTGCCTGTGCAAGCATAAACATAACGATTGCATCGTCATTCAGATACCCCATGTCTGTGTCGAGAATCGCACGTTTCATTGCCGGTTCAGCTGCCTCCGATGCAGACACTGCTGCCGGAGCTGCCATTGTAAGTGCCATACCTGCTGCTAAAGCCATTGCTACTAATTTTTTCATTTCTGCCTCCTTGTCCATTGCATGTTGTTTTTGTTATGGTGTGAATATCCTGCAACTGTATTTTGGCGCCTTCCTCACTGTTGCAGCACGTTCCACTCCTGCGTTTTGATGTGACTCTATTATCTACTTTTCCCCGTTATATGTCTGTGATACAAGTCACTTTTGTTGGATTTTTTCAAGTCATTGTATAACTCAATTTAATTCTTCGTTGAATTGCACAACTTTAGCAGGCAACGCTCTGTGCATCCTCTGTCACTTCCTCCATAGCAGGAATCGACGGTGCCGCCCCTGCGCGTGACACTGCAATTGAAGAAGCCTTTGCTGCAAGCCGCAGCGCATCCTGCATACTCTTGCCGGCAATCACAGATGCCAGGAAAAAGCCTGTAAATGTATCTCCCGCTGCCGTCGTATCTACCACATCTACTTTAAAAATCTCCTGGCAAACCTTCTCTTTTCCGTCAAAAAATACAGAACCATTTTCTCCCAGCGTCAGTACGAATTTCGCTCTTGGGAAACGTTCTGTCAGACATGTCAGTATCTCATCAGCCTCTGTACGGCCAGTAAACTGTCCGCCTTCAATCTCATTCAGAATAAACCAGTCAATCTTCGTCAAATCACATGCATCCAGCTTGCTGTCGAACGGGGACGGGTTCAGTACAATCTTCATACCGCGTTCAAACGCTTTCTCGATCACATAGTCGAGCAGATTAATTTCATTCTGCAAAACAATGTAATCCCCTTCTTCAAACTGTCCCAGCACTTCATCGATATATTCCTTTGTCTGCATCTGGTTCGTACCGCCGTAAAGAATAATACAGTTCTGTCCGTTTTTGTCCGTCTGAATAATCGCATGCCCGCCTTTTGCCGGAAGCTTCTTTATATAAGAAGTATCTACTCCGTACTGCCGGCATATATCCAGAAGAAAATCCCCTTCTTGTCCAATCAAACCTGCGTGATACACCGGAACTCCTGCCCTTGCAAGCGCAATCGACTGATTCAGCCCTTTTCCACCGCTAAAAGTCTCCGACTTTGATGAAAGGATTGTCTCTCCACCCTCTACAATATGGTCTACTGTATAAACGTAATCGATGTTCAATGAACCAAAATTTAATACCTTCATCTTCCGCCTCCTTACACAAAAAAATAAAATCTTTACAGTATTTTACCGTAAAGATCTTCAACATGCTGTGATTTTCATCACACTACGATTATGAAATTTTATCCATCCCAATCCAGATGGCTAACGGGAAGCACTCGAACTGTAGCACCATTCCCTGTGCTTTTTATGCACAAAAAAAAGACCACTCATTCTGAGTGGTCCAAACAGGGCTACAAGGATTCGAACCTTGAAATGACGGAGTCAGAGTCCGTTGCC
>CAOJHI010000036.1 GCA_948436005.1 uncultured Lachnospiraceae bacterium | reverse complement strand
ATCCCTACGATAAGGCTGGCCTTATCCAGCTGATCCGGAAAAAGGGAGAGCTGCTCGAGGAAACGTATCAGGAGGACGGCATTTTTGTGCGGGCCTATGTTCCGGAAAGTATTTATATGAATGTGTGAAAAACCAGAAACAGTATGATACGCAGAATGCAGCAGATTTTGTTTTTGTATTAAAAAAATACAAAATGAAATGAGTACCGCAAAAGCCAAAGAGAATCAGGCTTTGCGGTATTTTTTAATGCTAGATATAGCTGTCTTTCGCAAAATTGAAACATATATGTAGGGGTTTGCCATTGACTTACTATTAGGCCGGTGCTATACTGATACCCGTACCGCAATCCTCGGTATACAAGATATAGTGATAAATGTTACATTGGGAGGACTATATAGTGTTTAATGTCGTAAAACGTGACGGAGAGATAGCAGAATTTGATTTGTCAAAGATCAGCGGCGCAGTGGCAAAGGCATTCGAGGCGCGGCAGATGGAATACAACAGCGATATGGTTGATTTGCTGGCACTTCGGGTGACTGCAGATTTTCAGAAAAAAATTAAAGACGGACTGATAGATGTGGAAAGCGTGCAGGACAGCGTGGAGCAGGTGCTGATTCAGGCAGGCTATGCGGATGTGGCAAAGGCTTACATTCTGTACCGCAAGCAGCGGGAAAAAATCCGCAATATGCGGTCCACGATTCTGGATTACAAAGAAATCGTAAACAGCTACGTACAGGTAGAGGACTGGCGTGTAAAAGAGAATTCCACTGTGACGTATTCCGTCGGAGGCCTGATTCTGAGCAATTCCGGAGCGGTTACGGCAAACTACTGGCTGACAGAGATCTATGACCAGGAGATCGCGGAGGCACACCGCAACGCGGATATCCATATCCATGATCTGTCCATGCTGACCGGATATTGTGCGGGCTGGTCCCTGAAGCAGCTGATTGTAGAAGGGCTCGGCGGAATCAAGGGCAAGATCACATCCGCACCGGCAAAGCATCTTTCCGTGCTCTGCAACCAGATGGTGAATTTCCTTGGCATTATGCAGAATGAATGGGCCGGCGCGCAGGCATTTTCATCGTTTGACACGTACCTTGCCCCGTTCGTAAAAGTCGATCATCTGTCTTATCCGGAAGTGAAAAAGTGTATTGAATCGTTTGTTTACGGTGTGAATACGCCCAGCCGATGGGGAACACAGGCGCCGTTTTCCAATATTACACTGGACTGGACAGTTCCGAATGACCTTGCAGAGCTTCCTGCGATTGTGGGCGGACAGCCGATGGATTTCTGCTACAAGGACTGCAAAGAAGAGATGGATATGATCAACCGGGCTTTCATTGAGACAATGATCGAAGGAGACGCGAACGGACGCGGCTTCCAGTACCCGATTCCGACGTATTCGATTACACGGGATTTTGACTGGTCTGAGACAGAGAATAACAAGCTTCTTTTTACAATGACTGCAAAATACGGCACACCGTATTTTTCCAATTACATCAACAGCGATATGGAGCCGAGCGATGTCCGCAGCATGTGCTGCCGTCTGCGTCTTGATCTGCGTGAGCTGCGCAGGAAAACGGGTGGATTTTTCGGTTCCGGTGAAAGTACGGGAAGCGTTGGCGTGGTGACGATCAATCTGCCGCGTATCGCGTATCTGGCTTCCGGCGAGAAGGATTTCTACCGCCGCCTGGATCACATGATGGATGTGGCGGCACGTTCCTTAAAAATCAAAAGGGATGTGATTACCAAACTGCTGGAGGAAGGGCTTTATCCGTATACCAAACGCTATCTGGGCTCCTTTGACAGCCATTTTTCGACCATCGGGCTCATTGGTATGAATGAGGCGGGCCTGAATGCAAACTGGCTGCGCAAAGATCTCACGCACCCCGAGACACAGCAGTTTGCGAAGGATGTTCTGAACCACATGCGGGAGCGCCTTGTGAACTATCAGGAAGAGTATGGCGATCTGTATAACCTGGAGGCCACACCGGCAGAGTCAACAACGTACCGTCTCGCGAAGCACGACCGTGCGCGCTGGCCGGAGATCATCACGGCAGGAAAGCCGGGAGATACGCCGTATTATACGAACAGCTCCCATCTGCCGGTTGAGTATACCTCTGATATTTTTGATGCGCTTGATATTCAGGATGAGCTGCAGACCTTATATACATCCGGAACCGTATTCCATGCATTCCTCGGCGAACGGCTTCCGGGATGGAAAGCAGCCGCTACGCTTGTACGGAAGATTGCAGAGAATTATAAGCTTCCTTATTATACCATGTCCCCCACGTACTCGATCTGTCAGGCACACGGGTATCTGGACGGCGAGCAGAAGACGTGCCCGATCTGCGGTGCTGCGACTGAAGTATACAGCCGTATTACCGGTTACTATCGTCCGGTTCAGAACTGGAATGACGGCAAGATGCAGGAGTATGCAAACCGCAAGCTGTACGATATTGATAATTCCAGCCTGAAAAGGGCAGATAAGGGCGCAGAAGCCATGTACCGCGGCGGAATGAACGTGACCGTACAGACAGAAGCAGAAGATACCGCTCAGGCGCAGCAAAGCCCGGCGCAGGATTCGGCCGGTGCGGCAGCAGAAAAGAACAGCGCGGAAATTTGCTATCTTTTCACTACAAAGACGTGTCCAAACTGCAAAATCGCAAAAGAAATGCTGCGTGGAAAAACATATGAATTGGTTGACGCAGAAGAGAATCAGGAACTGGTAAGCCAGTTTGGCGTGATGAAGGCCCCAACACTTGTCGTGATGCATGGTGGCCAGGTAGAGAAATACGTGAATGCGTCCAACATCAAACGATATGTAGACAAACTCGTATCAAATGCGTAATTCAGATATATAATTGACAGAATGCATAGTTCCCGCTAAAAAGCGATTTGTAAAACGTGCAAAAAGGTAAGAAATAAAGATATAAAAACATGAGAAGCATTGCCGGTATAAGTATCATTTGCCGACAATGCTTTTTTTCGTAAAACTATATTGCTGCCCTCAGTGGGCGTGTGTTCCCCTGATTACTGAGGGAAAGGAAACACAACACAATTTTCTGCTTGTGCTAATATGACAGGAAGCTTATAATAAAACAGAACTTTACAGGTACTTGCGAAACGCACTGTCTTAGTCAGCCCCGTGGAACAACATACAAAATAAGGGGTGACTTGTTTGCGTTGGAACCCCGTTTTTGTATGTGTTCCACGGGGCGTCCTACTTTCCAAAAGTTTCTCACGTACCTGAAAACTATAATAAAAAGCGAGGGAATTACATTGTACCGTACCATTGTTGAAGCAGTTATGGCTCATGGAGAGAACATGCCGGACAAAGTAGCTGTCGGTTATCAGAATACGCGGGTGACTTATGGACAGCTTTGCCGGCAGATGAAGCTTATGGCATTAAGGCTTGCCGGAGAATACGGCGTATCGCGCGGGGATTTTCTTATGATTCAGGGCGTGTCGAGGCCGGACTATATTGTAGCGTGGCTGGCTGTACAGTATCTTGGCGCAGTTTCCGTACCAGCGGACAAGCAGGCAAAGGAAGAAAATATTGTGGATGTGTATCACTATGCAAAGCCGAAGCTTTTGCTGATTGATACACCTGTTCCGGATCTGAACTGCGTCTGTTTGGAGGAATTATACGGAAGTGTTGTGGCAGCAGAACAGAGCGGCGCAGCCTGCCAGGAGCTTCCGTATACGGCACCGGAAGCATCCGCTGTCTCAGAGATCTTATTTACAACAGGAACCACGGGCAAACCAAAAGGAACGATGCTGACAATCGGCAATATTTATGCGATTCTCCACAATAATCAGAAGGGTGTGGGATTGCAGGAGGATGACTGTGTGCTGATACCGCTTCCGCTGAACCATTCTCTGGGCATGCGCGAGATGCGTATGGCTATTTATTTTGGCGCCTGTGTGGTGCTGCAAAATGGCGTCACTTTTGCAAAAGAGATCGACAATAATATAACCGAATTTCACTGTACAGCCATGGTAATTGTGCCGGCTTCGATGGAGCTGATTTACCGTCAGATGCGCCGTCATTTTCCGCGGATTATGGGGCAGCTGCGCTATATAGAGGTAGGGGCCGGTTCGCTGGGATATGATATGAAGAAAAAGCTGGCAGCAGAGCTGCCGGATACGCGCGTGGTGAATACCTGGGGGTCTACGGAGACCGGAGGTGTGATTTTCCTGAATGTTTCACAGCGCCCGGACAAGCTGACCGCGCTTGGCAGGCCGGTCGATGGGGCGGAGCTGAAAATTATCGGCCAGGAAGGTCAGGATATCACGGCCGGGGCGCGGGATATTGACAGCGCAGGCAGGATGATTCTGCGCGGAGATATGCAGATGGCAGGATATTACAATATGCCGGAGGCTACGGCAGAGACGCTGGTGGACGGCTGGCTTTATACGAATGATATTGTTTATATGGATGAGGACGGGTACGTCTATATGCTGGGGCGTGCCGATGATATCATCAACGTAGGCGGCGAAAAGGTATCTCCGATTGAAGTGGAAAACATTGCCCAGGAATTTGAGGAAATACGGGAGTGCGCCTGCATTGGCGTGAAGAATGAGACACTTGGCCAGGTTCCGGTGCTGTATGTGGTGCCTGAAGGCGAAGAATTCCACTCAGATCTGTTGATTCGTTTTCTGGCGGAGCGGATGGAGAAATACAAGCTTCCGCAGAAATTTTTCGAGCTCCCGGAGCTTCCGCGAAACCGGATGCAGAAGCTGGACCGTAAGGCACTGTATAGGATGTGGCAGGAAGGACAGGGCTGCTGAAGCAGGTATGGACATAGCAAAATAGCAGGGATGATTTTTCATGAAAATGAAAAGCTGGAAAAATAAAAAAGGGTTTACGCTGGTTGAGCTTGTTGTGGTTCTGGGGCTTTTGAGTTTGCTGTTTGCAGGTGCTGCCGGAGGCCTTTTGGCATACAGCCGGTATGCAAAGCGAAGGCAAAACAACGAATATGCCAGGAGTATTTATTATGCAGCGCAGGCTGCGCTGACGCATGAAAAGGCAAGCGGGTTGCTTGCAAAGCTGACAAAGCAGGTGGAAGCCTCTGAGGCATCTGTGTATTTGCAGGAAGAGATGGAAGGTGCGCGGCGCTGGCTGCTGATGAAGGAGAGAAACGAGTCAGACGGTTTGCTGTGCAGCCTTTTAGAGCCATATATCACACAGGATATTCTGGCAGATGCTGCGGTATTTGTTGAAGCTGATCTTGAGGCAGGAATCGTGTATGCAGCCGGGTACAGCAGCCAGGCAGATGGTTTTTTGCCGGTTCAGGATGGAATTGAGGCAGTTTTTTATAAAGGTTTGTCAAAGGAAGAGCACTCTCATGGCCGGGAGGCAGGAAAAGATTTCGGGTATTACGGAGAAACCGGAGCTTGAGAAGAAAACGGGAGCAGGGAACCATGAAACAAAAATTCAGACAACTGAAACAGGATCAGAGCGGGGCTGCGATGGTTGCAGTGCTCTGCATTCTGGCTGTATTTTTAGCGCTTGCTCTGGCTTTGCTTCTGGCAGCCTCTGCTTTGATGCGAACGGCTGGACGGGAGATCAGTGCAAGCCGTGTGAAAATAGAAGCAATTACGTTTTCCGACAGAGTGGAGGAGGAGCTGGCCGAGGAGACCGGGAGCCTGTATCAGTTTGTACAGGAGCAGCTGCGCACAGGAGTGTGGCTTCCGGGCGAAGCTGCGGCTAAGGAATTTACGGGGAACAGCGGCTGTGAGCTGTCCTTAATTTTGTACTGGGAGCGCAGGGACGGGCTTCCGTCACTGGGATTTGACGGAGCGAAACTGTATGTGACTGTGACGTGTACGAGGGATGAGGAATCGTATCGTTTGACGAGTGAATTTGAACTGACAGAGGAGGAGTGGCAGTGGCAAAGGTTAAGAAGAGGCTGAGAACGGTTTTGTCATCGCGCCGCGGCAGCTCTATTGTGTCGGTTATGGCAGCCTTTGTGCTGCTTCTGATTGGCATTGCGATGTTTTATACAGCAGTTCTCGCGTCCTGGAAAATACTGAACAGAGCAGAAACAATGAATCTTGCCGCGGAGCAGGTATTGCGCCAGTTTTATGAGGGCGGGTACGGGCAGAATGTGTCAGAGACGTCAGAGGCTGATATACCTGTGATTACATTGCAGGAAGTGGATGGTACCGCAAGCCTGGAGATTCATGCAGCGCATGAGCAGGTGGTTTTGGAGGCTGAAGTGGAACAGGGCAGCGAGACAGAGAGATATCCGGTCAGGATGTATTATTTTTCTGATTAATGGAAAAGTTTATGGACAGAAGTTTCATAGATAAGTCTCATAAATAAGTTTTCAGGGAGAAAATCTTTACAGTGAAGTTTTTATGAATAGAGGTTTCACAGGTGAAAGTTTTATGGATATAAATATAAAAGATAACAGTTTAAAAGATAGAAGTATAATAGATAAAAGTCTGATAGATAAAAATCGTATGGGCCGGAAGTTCATAAATAAAATGCGGAAATCGAAAAAAGGATTTACGCTGGTGGAAGTAATTGTGACGTTTGCACTGACCGGTATTTTGCTCGCAGCGGCAAGTGCGGTGCTGGGCGTTTTTATGAAAAGCTTTGCGAGGGTCACGGGAACATCGGAGATGGAGATGGCAGCACGGACAATTATGGAAACTGTGACAGGAGAGCTGGAAAGAGCAGCAGGCGGGGACGTTGTATCAGATAGCAGCACACCGCTGCGGCTTGACGGAGACAGTACAGTCTGGTACCGGAATTTTGAGGGGAAAACAGCTCATATGCAGGTGGATGAGTCAGGCGAGCTGCTGATTGAATATTTTGAGTCAGGGCAGGAGGAAAGAGAAGCAGCCATGTCCTGGCGGTTTCCTGAAAAGTTTTATGAAAAATGTAATATTCAGAAGATGGAAATTGTCAGGATTGAAAACCGGAATCTTCTGGAGGTGACATTGGAAATGAAACATCGTTCAGGGGATATGACGTATTCTATGACAAGAATGTTTGAGTGCTATAATCTGAAGGTAGACGAAATTGTCTGAAACGGAAGGAGTTTCTTATTAAATAATAATGATTTGCATATTGACAATTCAAAAAATATCTTTTACTGCAAATTTCCCGTACAGCCAGAACGCTTTTAAGCGTCAGCGTCTGTACGGGAAATTTGAATTATGCAACAGATTTTTGGATTTAGCTAAGCTGGTGAAGATCCTGCAATGCATGTTTGGAAAGGATCACTTCCATATGCTCTGTAAAGTAAGCTTCCATACCCGGAGTATAGCGGCATGGGGCTGCGTATTCGGAAAGAACATTGCAGACCTTATTGAACTGTTCCGCGGGATTTTCAGCTTTTTTCAAAAACAGATAATAATGTCCGGTTTCAGGATCTTTATAAAGCGTGTTTGGCCCCTCGTAGACATGGCCAAGTACTTTGGCAGCGAGGATTGCGTCATCCAGAGAATGAAAACGATAGAAACGGGTCAGCTCTCGGATTTCAGCTTCTCCCGGTTCATTTTCTGAGCCGGAGACATCCTGGCCGGAGGAAGCTTCAGCAGTCTTCTGCGAGGAACGCTTTTTGGCCTCAGATATCTTTTTGATGAGTCCCAGAATATCGTCAGCGCCTTCTATTTTTTCTTTTAAATCGGAATAGGAAATGCTGCTGTGCTCCTCATCTTCAGGAGAAAAGCGCGCAAAGCGCGTATCAAGTTCTTCCGGGTCTTCCACTTTGGTGATGATCAGAAGCAGTGAATCTATTGATACAGGGATGGCTTCTATGACAAGAGGCGTATTGTCTGCTTCAAATCCGAAATCCTGGGCTGCCACTTGCATCATATCCTGAAAAAGTGCTTTTGCTTTATCAGAACCGTATGCCAGTTCACTGAGCTTGATTTCACGGCCAGCCAGGTCTTCTCTTGTTAAAGTACAACGAATCTGCCTGTCATTGATCTTTTCAATTTTCATTTAATCACATCCTTACCTGGTAAAATTGCATTTCTGTTATATTATATACGCATTTCTGTAAATATGTAAAGTGGAAGAAATTGAGTAAAAAATGCTTGCCAAAATGACTCTTATTATATATAATAAACAACAGAAGGGATAAACGGAATATTATAGGAAAGGAGAAGTCGTACAAAAGATATACTTCACAGCACACGATCTGAAGCCATCTGTTTTAAAATACATAAACTGTATCGCTATCCCCCGGATAAAGTATACTCCGTGCATCCTTTCATTATTCTTTTTACGAATTATAATCAAATTCCTTTTTTTACGCAAGCAAAATTTAAAAAGAAAATCGGTCTGGCCAATTAAAATATATCACATTTCTTGCAGAAAGTCAGCGCATTCTGAGTTTCTGTACGCATTTTCTTATACGGTTCTGCAGTCGCCGGTCTGTGTGGACGACTTTTGCAGGCATTATGCCAGTCCCGAAAAGAAGGAGTGTTTTGGACAGAAAAAATAAAGCAGACATTAAAAAAGATCAAAATGGCAAACCCAGTTCTTCTGATTATTTAAAAGACCTTGATTTGTGTGGGTATTCTTTGACAGAAGAGCTTCAGTATTACGAAAGAGAAGGCATGCAGCTTTACCTGAATGATTCGCCGAGTCGGGCTGATGAGATTGTAAATGCATGTATTCTGGCTGAGGAGTCCAATTATATGAGGGATTTTATCAGTGATGACCAGGAACACATAACAGGCGTACGTTTTAGCTGTATTTCAGAGGAATAGATTTCCGGGCAGGCACCGGAACGGCAGATTTATGATATTTTAAATATATAGTAATATAGAAAGGAAAGCAGCCAAAATGCCGGCATTCCCTTATGCACTTTCTTATTTTTTTATAAAGAACCTCTGAAAATGATGACGGATTTTGTATTGTTATGGTAAGATGACTGGGAAAAGGGGGAAGTATAGCGATGAATAAAGATAAACCAAGATCATTCCGGCTGTTAGGGCCATTGATTGTAGCAGTCGGAATGCTTGCAATTATTGCAGTTTGTATTATGAAATTTATGCCGACCCGCGAGCGGATCAGTCCGGAGGCTTATTTTGGATTGCAGGAGAGCGGGACGCAGGAGACAGGGGAAGGTTCTGCCGTTTCGGGCGGAACTGTGGCTGCTGTCATTGTGAAAGATCATATAGCACAGGAAAAGGCATATATTCTGGATGGCAGTGCCTATATTGATTACACTCTGGTACAGAGAGAAATCAATTCCCGTTTCCATTGGGATGCCTCAGCAGGGCTTTTGCTTTTTACGAATGCAGAGCAGATTTTTGAAATTCCGCCGAACAGTTCTACCTATACAGTGGATGGAGAGAGCTTTGATGCAGGATATGAGATTTTGAAGACAACGACGTCCGGGATGTTTCTTTCTGCGAATTTTATGCAGCAGAATTCTGATGTGTCCTGCAGCATTTTTGAGGGGCCGTCGCGGGTGGTGGTACGTTTTGGAAGTGAAACGGTTCTCACGGGTACTGTAAAGAAAAACAGCGCAGTGCGTGTCCTTGGAGGAATTAAAAGCCCGATTATTACGGATGTGACAGAGGGCACTGTTGTGACAGTTCTGGAACAGATGGAAAACTGGTCCGAGATTGTGACGCCGGACGGTTATATTGGTTATATGAAAAACAGCGGCCTCAAAGATGTGCAGGAAACCGTCACAGAGAGCTTTTATCAGGGCCCGGCCTATACAAGTATTCATCAGGAGGGCCTGGTGAATCTGGTATGGCATCAGATCGACTATCCGGAGATGAACGCGCAGCTGGAGGAGGATATTGCCGGGGCTTCCGGCCTGAATGTCATTTCTCCTACCTGGTATTTCCTGAGTGATGATACAGGGAATATTCAGTCTTTTGCAGACGCTTCTTACGTGGAGCGTGCACATGCTGCCGGGCTTCAGGTGTGGGCGCTTATCAGCAATTTCAGCCCTGATGTCAGCACAAGGGCATTGCTGTCTTCACGGGCTGCCCGCAATAAAGTGCAGGAATATCTGGTGAGCCAGGCGAAAGAGCTGGGATTTGACGGAATTAACATTGATTTTGAAGGAATTGCACAGGAGGCAGGTTATGATTATGTTCAGTTTATGAGAGAGCTGTCCATCCTTTGCCGCAAGAATCAGATTATTCTCTCCGTTGATGTGCCGGTTCCGATGGATTTTTCCGCTCATTACAACCGCAGAGAGCTTGGCAATGTCTGTGATTATGTGATTGTTATGGGATATGATGAACACTATGCCGGGTCTGACCTTGTGGGCAGTGTGGCTTCGATGAGCTTTGAGCAGACCGGCATTGAGAATATGCTGCGTGAAGTACCAAAGGAGAAGCTGATCAGCGGTATACCGTTTTATGCAAGGCTGTGGTATACGAAAACATTGAATGACGGCTCTGTGGAGGTTACGAGTGAAGCAGTGTCAATGAACAGGGCAGCGCAGATTGTGAGTGAAAGCGGAGCTGCTACGTCTTTTGATGAAAGTACCGGACAGCAGTACGCAGAGTGGACGGATGCAGATGGACGGCTCTGTCAGATCTGGCTGGAGGATGAGAATTCCATCCGGGAACGAGTGAAGCTTGTCGGCACTTATAATCTGGCAGGCAACGCAGCATGGGTTCTTGGAAATGAAAAAGAAGGTATCTGGAATGTAATACAGGATACGCTGAATGGCCATACGGAGGGCATGAAGGAATGAGAACCATGATTCAGCGCTTGAACGGGGATGCCCTGGGGGCAAATGAACTTTATATAAAAAGGGATGACCTGTTGCCATTCTCAATGGGTGGGAACAAGGTTCGGATTGCAGAGGCTTTTTTTCAGGACATGGAGGAAAAGGGATGCAATGTTATGATTGTTTATGGAAGCAGGCATTCCAATCTGTGCCGCGTGCTGTCCAATCTGTGCTGCAGCAGAGGTGTGGGCTGTGTCATGATTTGTTCCCATGAGGATAATGAAGAAGCAGCGGCCACGCACAACACTCACCTGATTGAATGGGTGGGGGCGGAGGTGGTGCACTGCCCGAAAAGCCAGATTGCAGAGACCGTCGAACGCGTGATGGAGGAACAGACGGCTGCAGGCAGGAGGCCGTATTATATTTACGGAGATAAGTTCGGACGTGGCAATGAAGGAACTGCGGCAAAGGCATATGCGCAGGCTTATCAGGAGATCCGGACATTTGAGCAGGAGCAGGGTTGGGAGTTTGACCTGATTTTCTGTCCCTCCGGAACCGGGGCAACGCAGAGCGGACTGATCTGCGGGCACCTGCTGGCCGGAGACCGGAAACAAATTTTGGGCCTTATGATATCTTCCAGGGAGACAGAGCGTGCATTTGAGGTCATCCGGGAGGGTATAAGGGATTACTTTTTAAAAGCTGGCAAAGAACTTCCGGAACAGTATGAACAGGAGATTTTGCTTCTGGATGGATATCGGCAGGGCGGTTATGGCAGATATGATGAACGGATTGAAGCATGCATCCGTGAACAGTACCGCAGGAACAGCATACCGCTTGACCCGGTATATACGGGGAAAGCATTTTGGGGCATGCAGGAGTATTTAAACGAAAAGGGAATAAAAAATAACAGAATTTTATTCCTTCATACGGGCGGGGGGCCGCTGTTTTATGATTTTCTGGCAAAAGAGGGAGCGAAAAGCGAGAGATGTTAGTTTCGATTGTGATACCGTGTTATTATTCAGAGAAAACAATCCGCAGGGTTGTGGAACTGGTTATGGCAGAGTTTGGCAAAAATGAGGGCTATGAGTGTGAATTTGTGCTGGTGAATGATGGCTCAAAGGACGGGACATTTGAGGAGATCAGGGCGCTTGGAAGGCAGTACGCGAACGTATGCGGCGTGAACCTGATGCGGAATTTTGGACAGCATAATGCGCTCATGGCTTCGCTTTCGTATGCGAACGGGGACTATATTCTCGGCATGGATGATGATATGCAGACACATCCGTCGCAGATATTCAAGCTGATCCATAAAATAGAAGAGGGTTTTGATGTTGTGTACGGGGTCTATCCACATAAGAAGAATTCTCCGCTTAAAAATCTTTCCAGCAAAATCAATGAAGTGAGTTCGCGTGTGATGCTGAACCGGCCCAGGAATATTGTTTCCAGCAATTTCTGGATTATTTCAAAAATGGTAAAGGATGAGGTCATCAAGTATGACAGCTTCAATCCATATATTGACGGTATTTTTTATCGTGTGACCCACAATATCGGCAATGTTCCGGTGGAGCATTTCAAAAGAGAAAGCGGTACGTCAGGGTACACGTTTAAAAAGCTTCTGAACCTGTGGCTTGCATACTGGAATTTTTCAGTGATTCCGCTGCGTGTTTCATTTTTTCTCGGTGTTTTTTCTATGGCAGCCGGAGTGGTGATTTCCATTCTGGTTATTATCAATAAGATTATTTATCCGGACATACCGGTCGGCTGGTCATCCACGCTGTGCATAATGGTTGTACTGCTGGGGCTGATTCTGATGGTGCTCGGCGTAATCGGCGAGTATCTCGGGAAAATTATTTTGATTCTGAATAATACACCGCAGTATATTGTGCGCGAGACGGTGAATGCAGGTGGAGGAAAACTGGCCCGGGCGGTTCGTGAGACAGTGAATACAGGCAAAGAGGAATTAGCGCAGGCAGTCCGTGAAGTCAGATGAATACAGACAGAAAAGCTACCGGGGTTCACTGAGAGAAGGAGAAGCCGGGCAGAGGGGAAGCATTCATGAAGAAAATTTTGATACTGGGAGCCAGTGTGTATCAGGTCCCGCTTATTCTGGCGGCAAAGCGCATGGGGCTTTATACGATTGTGGCAAGCATTCCGGGAGACTATCCGGGGTTTGCACTGGCTGACAAGGTATATGATATCAATACAATAGATAAAGAAGCGATTCTTCGGACAGCGCTCCATGAAAAGATCGACGGAATCTGTACGACTGGCACGGATGTGGCGGTCGCAACAATCGGTTACGTCTGTGAGCATATGGGGCTGGCCGGAGTGTCGGAGGCTGCCGCGGTGCGGGCGACTGACAAAGCATTGATGAAGGAATGCTTTTGGGAAAACAGTGTCTCTGCAGCGGATTTTCGGAAAGCACATACGCTGGAGGAGGTGCAGCTGGCGGCCAGGGAGATTGGTTTTCCGGTTGTGGTGAAACGCGTGGACAGCTCCGGAAGCCGCGGGATTTCGATTGTAAAAGAACCGGCAGGGCTTGCGCAGGCGTTTGCAGATGCATTGGAAAGGTCCAGGAAAGATTATGTGCTCGTAGAAGAGAAGCTTGGCGGCGTTGAGATTGGTGTGGACGGCGTTGTGCAGGGCGGTAAGCTTGTGTTTCTGGCGCCTCATGAGAAATTTCTATATCGTGGCGCGAGGATTATGATACCGGCAGGGCATGGTTTTCCGTACCGGGGTACGGAAGCGGTACAGAAGGAGATTGCTGTTCAGATGCAGCGGGCTGTGGATGCGCTTGGGCTGGACAACTGTTCCGTCAATGCAGATGTTTTTGTGGACGGGGATAAGGTATCGATTATTGAGATCGGGGGACGTACCGGGGCAACGTGTATTCCGGAACTGATCTCAATGTACTATGGCTTTGACTTTTATGAGAAGATTTTACAGAACGCACTGGGAATCCGGCTCGATTTTACACCAGTCAGACCGGGCGTTTCATGTATGGCAAAGCTGCTTATGAGTCCAGTAGATGGTACGATTACCGGGATTGATGAAAGAGGCCTGGAAGAAATTCGCAGGAAGGGCATTGTGGCAGAACTGGATTATCCGCAGGGGCATGCAGTCGAAGCGATGATCAATGGAACTACGCGGATTGGGCATGTTGTGGCAAAATCAGACAGCGTGGAAAAGCTTGATGAAATTGTGAATAGCGTGTACCGTTGTATTTGGGTAAATGGGAAAACGCTGGAGGAATTATGGAAAGAGTAAAGGAGTATCTGTTTCTGCATATTTGCGTGATGATGTTTACGTTTACCAGTGTTTTTTCGAAATTTGCTTCGCGGGAATTTAATGACGGCGGACTGCAGAATCCCAAACTGTATCTGTTTGTCTTCCTGATGTTTTTTGTTTGCTTTCTGTATGCGCTGTGCTGGCAGAAGATCATCAAAAAGTTTGACTTGAATGTTGCTTTTGCAAACCGCAGCGTTTATCTTTTGTGGAGCCAGCTTTGGGCTGTGATTATTTTCGGGGAACGCCTCACGGCCCGTAATGTGGCCGGACTGGTTATTGTGCTGGCTGGAGTTGTGGTTGTTTCACTGAGTGCAGGATATGGGGAGGAATAAAAGATGTGGCCATATTTTTTATTGATGTTTGCGGCAACTTTTTTTACGGCCGTGTCGCAGGTCCTCCTGAAACAGAGCTCAGACAAAGTACATAAAAGCTGGATTTATGAATACCTGAACTGGCGGGTGATCACAGCATATGGGATTTCTTTTTCTGTCCTGCTGTTAAATACGTATGCATATACGAAAGTAGACATGAAATACGGGGCTGTGATTGATACATTCAGTTATGTGTTTGTTATGATTTTATCGTATTTTCTGCTGAAGGAGCGGTTTAACCGGGGGCAGTTGATCGGTAATCTGATTATTATCACAGGAGTGATGGTATATACACTTTAATATTTTAATAAAGAAAAGATCTGTTTGCCGGACTGGCGATGAAAGATTTCTGTATTGAAAAACATTAGGAGAAAAGCGGTATGAACAGAAACAGAACGACTGGGCATCTTTCTGCCCTGCTTACAATTATTGTGTGGGGGACAACTTTTATTTCTACAAAGGTTATGCTGGTGGATTTTCAGCCGGTGGAGATTCTGTTTTTCCGTTTTGTTATGGGACTGCTTGCTTTGTTGATCGTTTATCCCCGCCGTCTGAAGGGGATAGGAAAACAGCAGGAACTGGTTTTTGCAGCAGCAGGTCTGTGCGGAATCTGCCTGTATTATCTGTTGGAGAACATTGCGCTTACATACACGATGGCATCGAATGTAGGAGTTATTATTTCTGTTGCTCCATTTTTCACAGCAATCCTGTCACATGTGTTTTTAAAGGAAGAAAGGCCGCGCGCTAACTTTTTTGTTGGGTTTGGCATTGCAATGACCGGAATATTCCTGATAAGCTTCAATGGTTCCGGGGTGGAGATGAACCTGTTCGGGGATATTCTTGCGCTTTTAGCCGCACTGGTCTGGGCTGGCTATTCTGTACTTACGAAGAAGATCAGCAGTTATGGGTATCCTACGATTCTCACTACCAGGCGGATTTTCTGTTATGGAATTCTGTTTATGTTTCCGGCGATTTTTCTGTTTGATTTTCATCTCGATTTGGAGAGGTTTGCAAATCCTGTGTATTTGTTTAATATTTTGTTCCTGGGATTGGGAGCATCGGCATTGTGTTTTGTTACCTGGAATTTTGCGGTCAAGGTATTGGGAGCAGTGAAAACGAGTGTTTACATTTATATGATTCCGGTCATTACTGTGGTGGTTTCTGCCGTCATCCTCCATGAAAGAATCACGGCTCTGGCTGGTGCAGGAACGGTTTTGACACTGGCAGGCCTTTTTCTGTCAGAAAGCAAAATATTTTTTCGAAAAGGAAGCAGGCAAACAGAGTAGGTAAATTAGGTGAATAAAGTGGATAAAAAAATTAGATAAAAAGATTAGATAAAAAGAAGAAGCGAAAGGAAATGTGCATTCTGGTTATTGTCAGGAGCTTGCCGGCATAAGCTTGAGTAAGAGAAATTTATGGAGCGGCAGATGATTCCAAAAATCAGAATGATTGATTTGAAAGAGTATCCGAAAAAGCATTTTCAAAAGTATTTTCAAAAACATAACCAGAAGTGTTCGGGACAGGATCTACATAAAAAATACGACTGGAAAAAAGTATCTGCGGTGGCCCTTTTTTTTGCTGCCGCATTTTTGACGGGAAGATTCGCTGGACGTGTGACGGAAGCTAAATTACAGACAGGAAATACGGCGGGTGTGGCAACTGGAAATTCGGGGATAGAAAATGCAGCGGGCGCAGGAAACGAAAATTTACAGCTTGGAAATTTAGCAGCGCTTGACGGCGGGACAACAGGAGATACGATCCGTGCTGCTACGGAGGGGAGCTGGGGACTTAGTTTTCAGCAGGAAGGGCAGCCGCCGGTGGCAAATGCAACGCGGGAGGAGCTGGCTCCGTACGATGCCTGGTATTCTGAAGATACACAGGAAAAGAAAATTTATCTGACCTTTGACTGCGGTTATGAAAACGGGAATACACCGGCAATTCTGGCAGCGCTCAAAAAACATCAGGTACCAGCGACCTTTTTTGTGGTTGGCAATTTCGTGGCAGATAATCCGGAGCTGGTAAAACAGATGCTGGCAGATGGTCACACGGTTGGAAACCATACCTTCCATCATCCCGATATGTCCAAAATAGCTGATATGGAATCTTTTCAAAAAGAGATCGGAGATGTGGAACAGCTTTTTAAAGAGACGACCGGACAGGAGATTTCGAAATATTACAGGCCTCCGCAGGGAAAATACAGTGAGAACAATCTGAAGATGGCACAGCAGCTCGGGTACAAAACCTTTTTCTGGAGTCTTGCGTATGTGGATTGGTATGAAAACCAGCAACCGACAAAGGAGGAAGCGTTTAACAAGCTTCTGAAGAGGATTCATCCGGGAGCGATTGTGCTGCTGCATAACACTTCTGCGACAAATGGGGCAATCCTGGATGAACTTCTGACAAAATGGGAAGAGATGGGGTATGAATTCGGAAGGTTGGAAGATCTGTAACGGTCTTCCAAGCATCAGGAAAGATATACTGTCTGAATGGAGAAAAGTTGATAAAATGTGACTGCGATATGACCGCTGTAAGATACAATATAAAAAGGTATTTTTTGGCAGGAAAGGGTTGCATTCAAAGTGAAATACGAATACAATTTTGACAGACAGACAGACAGACAGACAGACAGACAGACAGACAGACAGA
>CAOJHI010000035.1 GCA_948436005.1 uncultured Lachnospiraceae bacterium | reverse complement strand
AACTCTTCGTCTGCCCGCACAGCTTCTACTGCTGCCGCGTATTTGGTCTGCCCTGTATTCGTATAAATCTCCCCGGTAGCTGTATTCTCAATGCAATATCTGAGATTGCTCGGCGCTCCTTCCGACCAGCTTTCATCCTGGAGAAACGTATATTCCTGATATCTTCCGTATATTTCCTCGCTGACACGGTCCAGGCTCTGATACAGATCAAGCACAAAATCTGCCGGATTCGAATACCATCTTGAGCATTCTGAAAGGGAAATGCCCGTCACAGGCGTGATCGTCTCCAAATCATCGGACTGCTCTTCCAAAATCTCCCCTGCTTCCCGTCCGCTTTTCTCCTGCTCCTCCAGTGCGCGGCTGATCGCCGTATGCAGTTTTGAGCGCCCCCCGCTCTCCGCAAATTTCAAAAGATCTGCCAACGTATAAGATGTATTCAAATCACGCACTGAACTGTTGGCTGTCCCGTAAGAACGGATATCTATTTCTTTATTGCCATTATACTCCCCGTCCGTCTCAAACAAGGCCTCATTCTGTTTCCCGCGTATTTTGTGCGTAATGATCGTATTTGCCTGCCGGAAAAACAGGTCAGTCTCTTCATAGTTCCTGGACATCTGCCATATGCTGTAGTTGTCCTCCATCCAAAAGCCAATATTTAAAAGGCAGAACACAACGACTCCTGCAGCTGCTGTCTGCAAAGCCAGGAGAATTGCCTTTACACTTTTTTTGTAAATCAGTTTTCCCACAAATCTGCCTCCTGATTCTCTCAAGTAATTTCACAGATGCTGTCTTTGTCAAAGCCACACAGATGCGGGCAAAATCACAGGTTCTCCACCCGATAACCGATGCCCCAGATCACCTTGAGGTACTTCGGATTTTTCGGATCAATCTCAATCTTCTCGCGGATATGCCTGATATGTACCGTAACCGTATTATCAGCGCCAAAAGCCTCCTCCTGCCAGATCTGCTCATAAATCTGATCAATCGAAAAGACCTTTCCTTTGTTCTGCACCAGAAACAGCAGAATGTTGTATTCAATTCTGGTCAGCTTAACTGGCTCTCCATCTACGGTCACTGACTTGCGGTCATCATTGATCACAAGACCGCCTGTGGAATAAATCTTTTCGGATTCCGCCGCATCAGCAGCAATCCCAAAATTCGTATAACGGCGGATCTGCGACTTCACCCGCGCAAGCAGCTCCAGTGGATTGAATGGCTTTGAAACATAATCGTCCGCCCCGAGATTCAATCCCAGAATCTTATCCGTATCCTGTGTCTTTGCCGACAGTACAATGATCGGAATACTGCTGTCCTGTCTGATCTTCATCATTGCATGAATCCCGTCCATTTTCGGCATCATCAAGTCCAGAATCAAAAGATGAATCTCTTCTGCCTTCAGTACTTCGAGCGCTTCCTCTCCGTCATAAGCCTTATATACGCGAAACCCTTCCTGCGCCAGATAAATCTCTATCGCATCCACAATCTCTCTGTCATCATCACAAACCAGTATATTATACATTTTGCAGCTCCTTTCTCTTCTCCCTAGAAATTCTCCTGTCATCTGCTGCCGCATACATGCAGCCTGAATATAGTCTCCCTGATACAGCAACAGCCCCCGCCCAGGATGGTCCATACTTACATCCAGTTTAGCAGAAGCTGTTTAATTTCCTGTCAAAATTTCATTAAAAATTTCTTATTATTTCGCCTGGATGACATGCATCGTATTCGTCATTGCACCCTTGCCTTTGACGATGTTCGTAGCCGGATCACCCGCAGTAAGCACAACCATATCCCCTTCTTCCACATACCCTTCACGCATTACCACATACATGGCATGAGAAATGATATGCTCTGTAGAATCCTCCGTATAGCCTTTCAGCGGCGTGACTCCCCAGTAAATCTGCATCTTGCGCTGTGCCCAGTCATTTGGTGTCACTGCATAAATCGGAATTCTGGAACGGAAGTTAGACATCGTACGTGCAGTCTGGCCGGACATCGTTGGTGTTACAATACATTTTGCCTGCACATTCGTCGCTGTCCGCACAGCCGCCACGCCCACAGCGCTGGAAACATTCGCATCTCCCCGCAGCGAACGGTATTCCGGCATGGTCTCATATTCCAGATACTGTTCCGTCGTCTCTGCGATCTGAGCCATCATTTTCAGGGCTTCGACCGGATACTTGCCGGCTGCCGTCTCACCTGAAAGCATAATGACATCCGCTCCCTCGCGAATCGCACTCGCCACGTCCGTCACCTCTGCTCTTGTCGGACGCGGATTGCGGATCATGGAATCCAGCATCTGCGTTGCAATGATTACCGGCTTATACTTTCTGTTGCATTTCTCTACAATAATTTTCTGTACATGAGGTACCTCATAAGCAGGAATCTCCACGCCCAGATCGCCGCGTGCCACCATAATTCCGTCCGCAGCCTGAATAATCCGGTCGATATTTTTAATACCCTCGCCATTTTCAATCTTTGCAATCACATCAACATGCTCTGCGTTATGTTCCTTTAAAATAGCCTTGATTTCTTTTACAGCATCCGCATCGCGTACAAACGACGCTGCAATAAAGTCAATCCCCTGAGAAATACCAAAAATGATATCCTCCCTGTCCTTTTGCGTGATTGCCGGAAGCTTTACCTTTACATTCGGAACATTGATACCCTTTCTCTGTCCCAGCTCGCCGCCGTTTTTCACAATACAGACAATATCGCCGCCTCTGATCTCTTTTACCTCAAGGGCGATCAGACCGTCGTCAATCAAAATCGTATCACCGACTTTTACATCCTCTGAGAGTTCCGGATACGTCTGGCTGACTCTTTTTTCGTCTCCGTCTACGGTCTCACTTGTCAGAGTAAACTCATCGCCTTCGTTTAATTTTACCTTACTTCCGTTTTTGAGAAGTCCGGTCCGGATTTCCGGTCCTTTTGTATCAAGCAGAATCGCAATCGGCTTTTTCATCTCTTCCCGAACGCTTTTGAGCTGGTCAAAACGCTGTTTCTGCTCTTCGTGATCTCCATGTGAAAAGTTGAAACGCGCAATATCCATTCCTCCTGCAACCAGTTCCTTCAGAATCTCCCGGTTATCTGCATTCGGTCCCATAGTACAGATTATTTTTGTCTTTTTCATCAATCGCTCCTCCATCTTGCTGTCTTATGATATCAATTATCGAAATTTTCCTAAATCATTTAAAATTCTGAATTCACGGATTTTTGTCATTTCCCTCCAGTTCGATCTGATCTCCGGACATCCGCAGAAGATCCCGAATCTCACTGAGCGGCATCTCAAGATATGCGGAGAGCTCCTCCGCTGAAACCTTATGCTCTAAATCCCGCTCCAGGTTGTGTACTGCTTCATTCAGGTGATTGACACGGCTCACGATTCCCTCATCCAGCTGCCGCTTCTCCTGGCTCTGGCCAATTGCCTGCTCCATTGACCGGTTGATGCAGTTCACGATATGCGCACGGCACGCGGCAGGGCTTTCCATGCCTACAATCTCCTGCATCGCGGTCAGAAGGCCAAGATTTCCTTCCTGAATCAAATCCTCGGGCAAAACGTCCGTCCCCTCATAGCCTCCTGCAATTTCACAGATGAGCGGAAGGTAGCTTTCAATCAGGCGCTGCCGTGCCTCCTCTTCGCCCTTCATAGCTCCCCGCATCAACCGCTGCTCATTCTCTGAGAGGGGTTCTGCCAGGCCTGCCAGTTCTTCAATATAAAGAGAGAGACTTTTCTGCCCGCCAAGCTCCGGCTGCTCCAGAACCTCTTCTCTCGAATCCACCACCTGAATACTCAGATTGGCAAGATACTGATAAATCAAAGAAAAATGTTCTTCTTCCAGGGGCATGTTTTTCAAAATATCATGAATTTCTGTTTTCGATATAACGCCTGCCTGCCTATCCGCCGCGTTTTTCAAATCTGTCAGTAATTCACGGAAAATAATTTTCTGATCCATTTCATTTTCTCCTGTTTCCAAAACTGAAACGCTCTGTTTTGGTATTCAAATGCTGTTTTCCGGTCAAACCTTATTTTCAGAAATCATTTATTTCTCAGTAAGAACTTCAACTGCTTTCTTTAATACGGGATCGGTTGCAGGATTTCCTCTTTTTCCGTTTTCTGCTTCATTGTCTGTTTTATCCGAATTTTTATCCGAGCCTTCCTCTGACGCTGCTTCTGTTTCGACCACAATATCCGGTGTAATTCCATTTCCATGGATATTCTGCCCCTTCGGTGTATAGTAGGTCTGCGTTGTCATCTTAAAGGACGAGCCGTCAGACAGCATAAACCGTGCCTGGACAATCCCTTTTCCATACGTCTTTGTGCCGATCACAGGGCCGATTTCATAATCCTGAATTGCGCCCGCAAAAATTTCAGAAGCACTGGCTGATTTCCCATTCACAAGAACAGCCACCGGACAGGTGACGGAACGTTTGTTATCTGACAGTTCCTCACTTCGCTCCCCGCTTCGTCCTTCTGTGTAGACAATCAGACCCTCCGGCAGAATCTCATCCAGAATGTCGCAGACAGCATCCAAAAGGCCGCCCGGATTATCGCGCAAATCCACAATCAGGTGCTCCATCCCCTGCTCCTGCATATTTGAAACAGCATCATTAAACTGGCCAACCGCACTCTCTGTAAATTCGCTCAGCCGCAGATACCCGACTCCGTCCTCCAAAAGCTTGTATTCCACATAATTGATTTCCACATCCGTACAGTATACCATAAGGTCCATTTCACTCTCGTTTTCCGGACGGAAAATGTGCAGGGTAAAAGAATCCTCATATTTCTTTATTGTAGAAACCACTTCGGAAAGGTCCATCCCTTCAAAAGAAATTTGATCCAATCCCAACAGTACGTCGCCTTCCTGAATGCCTGCCCGTTCAGCCGGGGATCCTGCATATACCTCTTCCACAATAACCCCGCCTGCTATTCCCATATCCAGAAGTACCACACCAATTCCATGATATTCACCTCTCGTAGCTGCCATCACGGAATCCATCTCCTCTGCTGAATAGTAATCCGCATAAGGATCTCCAAGTCCGTACGCAATGCCCCGGAAAAGCCATGATTCCAGATTCTTGCCATCTACTTCTTCCAGATAATTCTGTTCAATCAGACTCTGCACTTCATTCAGCTTATACAATGTGTCCGGATCGGTCAAAACAGACGCATTGGTTCCCTGGTCTGACCCATTTCCTCCGTTTCCGGACATCTGCCACCGCGCCAGAAACCATCCGCCGCTGAACACGAAAATAAAAATAAGCGTCAGCACAATTCCCATTAAAAGGCCCATAAAGAAATTCCGCTGAGACTTACCTGCACTCATCTGTACTTCTGCTTGTTCTTCTGCCTGTTTTTCTTCCTGCTCCAGTTCAGGCAAATCTGCCATTTATATGCCTCCTTCACGATTCCTCTTTTCATTTCTATGTTCTGTCTTCTGTAAGCCTTTCCATCCTTATCATAATTTAATATAGTTTACCCCAATTTGCAACCTCTATTTTTGCAGGTCTTACCGGTGCTTTATGTCATATTATTTCCTATTATAAATAAAACTTCTACAGGTATCATCCGATATTTCCGCTTTTCATATTTCCCGGCGTTGTATTTTCATATCGCTTAAATGCCCGGTTCATGGTAACTGTATTGGTATACCCCACCTTCTCCGCCACCTCGCTCAGGGTACAGGAGCCGAGGTATTTCTTCGCTGCCTCAATGCGCAGCCTGTGAATATATTCCAGATAAGGAACCTTCATATACTGTTTGAATGCCTTGGAAAATACGGATGGCTGCATCCCGACGATCTGTGCCACTTCTCCGGCAGAAAGCATCGGGTCCCGGTAATGATCATGAATATAAGAAACCGCCCGCTCCATATACAGTTCTGCCTCGGTTTTTGCGTTTTCCTGTTCCGGAAAACTGTTTAAAATATTCGCTGCATGCCGCTTCAGTGCTGCTACTGACGTTACGTTTTCCAGCTGTCCCCATAACTTTATCTGTTCCGCGCATTCTGCCGTTTCTTCCTCCGTTTTTGCTGCATTCCACTGTTCCAGGGCCTGGAGCAAACCCGAAGCTGCAAATGCCGCTTCTATGGAAACATTGCCCGAAAAATGCTGCGGCTCCGAAGCAATCTGTTCACAGATACTCTGCACAGTGACACCTGCGGCGGAAAAGGCTCCGTTTTGTATTTGCAGGCCCATGGTCTGAATCAGGCCACACAGGTCTTTCCCGGAACCCCGTTTCTGTTCTTCGCTCTGGAACGCCGCATAATCCTTTCTCACATCATATTCTCCGGTCCAGTCCATATCATGCTGCAGCTCCAAGATTTCATTATAAGCACTCGGAATATAATCAATTCTACGAAATCTTGTGCTCACTAAAACGGATACAGTCGGTTCCTCCTGTCCGCACATCTCTTTTCGTACACGGTCCAGGATATCAAAAACCGTATCCTCGTCTGTTTCCCTGAACGAAAGAAAGCCAAATAACACATTTCCATCATTCACCAGATAATGCGCTATCTGCTGCAAAGCCATTTCAAATGCCTGTTTCTGTCCATCCAGATACTCATAATTCTGGACAAGCTCCTGCGCATTCACTCTGCCGTTCACAGTATCTATTTTCACGGCAAACAATGCCAGCACTGCATGTTCTTCCGGGTCGAGCAACCCCTTTTCCAGACAGATATTCAGGAATGCATCATTCATTTCGCACTGCCCTTTCATGGTCTGCAAAAAAAGAAGTTCATCCAGGCGTTTCTGCTGCTGGTTCATCTGGGTCTGGTACTGTTTCGTCTGCCGGCTCATCCATTTCCTGACAGGCCGGTAAATGGCCTTTGCAAGTACCCAGGTTGCCGGGATGCCTCCCAGCCAGATAACCGCAGCAATCAGCCAGATCGTATGCCAGGAAACCGTACCATACCGGTCAGCGGGAACAAACGCCAGCTGATGCAGCGCTCCGTCCATCAATGTCACATGATACTGGTAATAGAAAACACCATCTAATTTTTCAATCGAAACATCCGGCAGGCTTTGTAATTCCTCCCATTCATACGGACATGCAAAAACCTCGGTCTGCTCGTTCGCATAGGTGATTGCCTGGCTGCCCTGCGTCAGCAGCATAATCTGAGATCCGTCCGGCAGCTGGTTGGTTTTCAGCATATCAGATACGATGTATTCTGAAATCCCTGTCACGAATATCATATGTTCCGTCAGATCCTTGGAAACCATAAGTCTGGCAAAGCTCATATCCCCGTCAAATACCGTGTCGACCAGAATCTCATTTTTCACATCCAAAAGCCGTTCCCAGGATGCTTCGCTCATATTCAGAAAAGGCAGTACCTTGTTCTTATCCGTAAATACCTGCCAGGAAGGGAAATCAAACAACAGGCCGTTCTGAGGCAGATAGACAAACGCGACCTGTTTGTAAGGATAGGCTGCATTCCAGTTATAAATCCCCTTCGCCTCTTCCATTGCAGCATCAATCTGTTCCTTGCTTACCATATCCTTTGACGCAGTAGAAAGCTGCTGAAAAAGCCCGCTCTCTGTCAACAGCTTCCCCATATCGTCAAACGCCTGGATGAAGGCTTTGACATCCACGGTCTGATCTACCATCAAACGGCTGTAATGCATGTTCAGCTCCTGAACCGCTGAATCGTTTGAACGGATCACAGAAAAAATAATCCCCAGGCCTGCAAGCCAGATCACTGCAAAAAGCAGCAGCCATACTCTCAGAAAATAGTACGAATGTGTGTTTCTGTATTCCTGCATATCCTTTCTCCTTCCACCTGCCTGAAAACAGCACACAGCTCCTTGGCACATTTTCAGGTTCTGTATTTTTCAGATTCTGATCTCATTGTGTATCTCATTATGGCATCTGATCTTTCGCGCTGTCAACCTGCGCCAAGTCCTGTTTTTGCCGTATTTCCGGGGATGAAAAAACTGTTTCCCTCCTGAAAAAACTGTTTCCCCTGCAATTTTTGAAATAAAAACTGTTTCTGTATTTTTCCGGCCTGACCCGATATACTGGCGCCATCAGACACGGCCGCTGCAAAGCCGCCGAAGCTGAAAATTTCATAATCCAAATTTCCAGAGAAAGGAGGTTCTGATCAGATCATATGGTAAAAGATATGACAAGGGCAAACATACCAAAAACAGGAAAACACCTGCTGGCTTCTGCTGTTTTAAGTGCCAGTGTGCTCCTGTCAGCTGCTTTGCCGGTAAGCGCAGCGCCAAAAGACAGTACATTTTCTGTACAGCAGCAGGAAGAGATAGCAGCCATCGTCAGGGAACTGCTGGCACAGATGAAAGTATCCTGTCCCTGCGGCTGTTCCTGTACGGAAAGTGAAAGCATTCCGGAAGAAAGCAGCCCGGAAAACAACACTGCCACAGGAGAAGCCGATACAATAAAAAACGGCGCAGTCACTGCATTGCAGATTCCTGAACAGATTCATGTATTTGTAGACAGTACACAATCTGTCACTGTGAAATTGCTGGACAGCCAGGAAAACGAATACACCCTGGCAGACAAGGAACGTCTGCACGCACTCTGCGACGGTGCAGTCGCCCGTGCAGACGTTTATGGCCAGTCCGTCACACTCACAGGTGTACAAGATGGAACAACCACCCTTACCCTGCAGCTGCAAAGAGAAAACGGGCAGGGTACTTTTGAAACTGTCATGGCAGATGTTGACGGTGTACTGACACCGCTCGAAATTTCTGCCACTGTAATTGTTGAGAACACCTAATACACTACCAGGAGGGTTTACAATGAAAAAAACACAAAAAAACAAAATTTCTTCCGCCTTTCTTGCCGGCACAATGATTCTTTCTTCCATCGCAATGCCTGCAAATGCACAGGAAGCATCCGCTGCGCAGGCTGAAATTGAAGCCAGAGGCAAAAGTATCATAGAGGCAGACGGTCTTCAGTTTAAAGACCTGAACAGCAACGGTTCCCTTGATGTCTATGAAGACTGGCGCTGTGATACAGAGGATCGTATTACAGACCTTCTCTCCCAGATGACGCTTGAGGAAAAAACGGGGCTTCTTTTCCACTGCATGACAGCCGGACAGTTTTCCCCGACTTATCCGATGGATGATCAGTTCCTCTATGAGCAGAACTGTCCGTTTGAAGGTGAAGTATTAAATGGCCGTTACCCGGACGGATATTCGATCTGGTATTATGTCAATGAGTACAACATCACTCATTTTCTCGATGACGCGACCGGCACACCGCAGGAGCTCAGCGAGTACCACAACAAAGCCCAGCAGATCGCAGAGGAAAGCCGCCTCGGTATTCCGATTACCTTCTCCGCAAACCGTGAATACAATGCCTGGGGAAGCTACATTGACATGCCGCATACTGCCTTCGGTACAACGAATGATATTGAACTGGCAAAAGAACTCTGGAATATCTACAGCCAGGAAATGAAGGCCATCGGCTATCACCTGACTCTGAATCCATATGGCGTTGAGCTCGGCGGCTGGTACGGCGAAGATCCCTCTTATCTGGCTGGGCTTACCGCAGCTGAAGTTGAATGTATGCAGAGCAGCGGACTTTCCACCTGTGTCAAGCACTTTGTCGGTCGGGGCAATCCCGGAATGTCCTTCGGCGCTGCAAGAAGTGTGGCACAGCTGTATGAAAACTGGATGGTTCCGTGGCAGGCAGCTGTTGACGCGGGATGTGACTGGATCATGACAAACACCGGAACCGGTCTCAGCAATACGGTTAATGTTGATTACGATGCAGAATCCATGGATTATCTCAGAAATGTCCTTGGTTTTGACGGCGTTATCGTTACGGACTGGGGTCCGGTACGCAGCGGCACCATGACAGGCGTCACTGCAGACGGCATTGACCTTGAAACCTTAAGCCTCGGCGAGCTTTACACCATGATGCTGGAAAACGGCGTTGATCAGTTTGGCGCTGTTTCTGTACAGCCGGGAGAAGACACAAGCGCTCCGCGCGACATCTCCAACTGGCCGGACGCCATCGTAAATGCAGTCAACAACGGCACCTGTTCCATGGATCTTGTAGACCGTTCGGCAAGACGTGTGCTCCGCACAAAATTCGAACAGGGTCTCTTTGAAAATCCGTACGTTGACGTGGACGCTGCCCTTGCACTGATCTGCAGCGAGAGCTACGCAGAAACTCCGTGGGAAATCACAAACAACCAGGAGCTCGACGCTGCCCGCAATCCGGAGGTTGTGGAACTGGATCACCGTCTGCAGGCAGAGGCAACCGTTCTTGTCAAAAACGACAATGACCTGCTTCCGTTAGCAGAAGGGACTACGGTATATGTAACCGGAAATACAGACATGACCATTCCTCAGGATCAGGAGGCCATTGCTGCATACGGTACGATTACTGATACCGCAGCAGAGGCAGACGTTGTAGTCATCCGCTGCAGCTCCCTGGACGAAACAGACAGAAACGGCGAGGTAATTGAAGCAACCGCAAAAATCAAAGAAACCGTAGAAACATCGAAAGCAAACGGACAGAAAATTGTCTTTGCAGCAGATACACTGAAGCCGAACGCATGGATGATCGAGAACTGCGACGCTGTTTTGTACATGACTTACAACTGCCCGCCGGATCACGGTTCCTCTCTGAACACGATTCTCCGTGTAACAGAGCCGTGGATTTTCAGCGACATGCTGTTCGGACACAGAGAGCCAACCGGTATGATGGTAACAGAAATTGCCCGCGACGAAATCCAGCAGGCACAGCAGTGGAACGACCTGGCAAATGATACCGGCGCAACCGTAAAAGAACGCCTTCTTCTGATGGGCATGGTACGCGAAAACCCGGCTGCACAGCTCCCGAATAACTGGGGCGATCCGCTTCTTTGCTACGGCTATGGTATGCGTTACAACGTGGCTGCCGACTGGGTTTATGATACACTCGTTGTACCGGAAACCGTTCAGGCCGGTGAAACCTTTGCAGCCGCATGTCTGCTCTGGAACAAAGGCAGCGACGGCCACACACAGGCTCAGCTTACGGTAGACGGCGCAGAAGCCGGTTCCGTATTCATGGCAGTTGGCAGCGGTGAATACCGCGTCGTAGAAATCGAGTGCACACTGGAGGCAGGAGAACATACTCTGACGCTCGGCGACCTGAGCGCACAGGTAATCGCTGAATAAGATCAGCGTTCCGATTTTGCGGCATACTTTCCATGCATGCTGCGCATAAAAAGAAGGCCTTGTCACGCCGCACCATGACAAGGCCTTCTTTCTTTTCATAAAACAGGCAGAACACCTCTCTCTGTCTCCGGAAAGCTTTTATTTCATTAATACTCCTGATGCTCCATATATTTCATATACTTCACAACCATCAGCGCAATCTTGAACGTAATCGCGTCCTCAAACACACGCAAATCCAGTCCGGTCGATTTCTGCAGCTTATCCAGACGGTAAACCAGCGTGTTGCGGTGGATATAAAGCTGACGGGAGGTCTCGGAAACATTCAGGCTGTTTTCGAAAAACTTATTGATCGTAACCAAAGTCTCTTCATCAAAGTCATCCGGCGATTTTCCTTCAAAAATCTCCTTGATAAACATCTTGCAAAGCGGAATCGGAAGCTGATAGATCAGACGGCCGATGCCGAGCGAGCTGTACGCGATGATAGAGCGCTCTGCAAAGAAAATCTTGCCGACATTGAGCGCCATGCGCGCTTCTTTGTAGGAACGTGATACCTCTTTAATCTCACCGACGATGGTACCGTAGGCAATCAGGGCATCTTTCTTCTTTTCCTCTCCCAGGGAGCCTAGAATCACTTCCGCGATCTTATCCATCTCCGCATAACCATCCTGCGGCGCCAGCTCCTTTACCACAATAATACTCTTCTCATCCACTGCTGTGATAAAATCTCCTGAACGTGAACTGAACAGGGAACGGACACTTTCCAGAGAGCTGTTTTCTTTTTCATTATTAATTTCCAGGATAAAAACAACGCGGCGCGCTTCTGTATCGATATGAAGCTTCTTCGCACGGTTGTAAATATCTACCAGAAGCAGGTTGTCAAGAAGCAGATTCTTGATGAAATTGTCCTTGTCAAAACGCTCCTTATACGCAACCAGGAGATTCTGAATCTGGAATGCAGCCATCCGGCCCACCATGTGCACATCGTCGCTGTTGCCGTTGGCCAGCAAAATATATTCCAGCTGATGCTCATCAAATACTTTATAAAACTGACAGCCGGAGACCACCTGGCTGTCCGCCGGAGAGTTTACAAAACTCAGCACTGAATCCCGAAACGCCTCTGCCTCCGGGAACGTCGTGGCCAGCATAACGCCCTCTGTGTCGAGCACACACAAATCAACTCTGCTGATGCCTTTTAATCCGTCTAATGTTGTCTGTAAAACCTGATTCGAAATCACTCGTACATCCTCCTTTGCCGTCTTCGCTCTCTTCATTCCGGCATCTTCATTACGCCGGATAAAACTGCCCCAATTTACATATTTTTCGTCATTTTTAACGAACTGGTATTATTTTAATATAGTTGCCAAAAAAAATCAATCATAATTGTGTAATCTGCACTAAAATGAAAAAATCGCAAAAAAAAGTGCCCAATCACACCGTTTCGGGCAAAAAACAGGAACAGGCCCTTATTAAACGGTCTGTTCCCTGTGTTCTGGAGCGTTTTCGCAAGGAAAATACTGCCATTTTGTTTATGTATTTTAAATCGTGTTTCTATTAATATCTATACTTCAAAAATGAGATCACCGTACGACGGCATTGGCCACATTTCCTTATCCACAATCATTTCCAGCTCATCCACCGGCGCACGAAGCTCTTCCATAGCAGGTACGACAACGTCGTGGAAATAGGATGCCTGCTCCGGTCCTTCTGACATCTGGCCGGCCTGCGCGGCCACATCAATCAGTTTCGCCAGTGCAACCTTGGTATCGGAAAGCAGCGCGCTCGTCTCATTCAGAAGCTCAATCTGAACAGACGCTTCCGCACCTGCCTGCACAACTGCATTTACTGTATCAGCAAGACTCTTTGTATACTTGATTACAGCCGGAATAATCTGCTTGCTTGCAATATCGATCATGGCTTTTGCTTCAATATTAATCGTCTTTGCATACGTCTCATATTTGATCTCTTCACGGGATACCAGCTCAGCCTTTGTAAATACGCCGTATTTCTCGAACAATTTCACGGATTTATCTGTTGTCAGGGCCGGAATGGCTTCTACCATGGATTTGATGTTCGGAAGGCCTCTTCTTTCTGCCTCTTCCACCCACTCATCTGAATAACCGTTTCCGTTGAAGATGATTCTCTGGTGTTCTTTAGCATACTGCTTGATCAGATCATGCACTGCTTCGTCGAAATTCTCTGCCTTTTCCAGTACGTCGCATGCATCGGAAAATGCCTCTGCCACAATCGTATTCAATACAATGTTCGGCGATGCGATGGAGTCCCGGGAGCCCACCATACGGAACTCAAATTTATTTCCGGTAAAGGCAAACGGTGAGGTTCTGTTGCGGTCTGTCGCATCCTTTGCAAGGTTCGGAAGCGTCTTAACGCCAGTTTCCAGCACGCCGCCCTTAATGGAATGCGTCGCTGTTCCGGTGCTGATCAGCTGTGTAAATACATCCTCAAGCTGCTCGCCGAGGAAGACCGAAATAATAGCCGGCGGCGCTTCGTTTGCACCGAGGCGGTGATCGTTGCCCGGGTCTGCTGCCGATTCCCGGAGAAGATCTGCATGGATATCCACAGCCTTCAAAATACAGGTCAGAACAAGCAGGAACTGAATATTTTCATGCGGTGTCTTGCCCGGCTCAAGAAGATTGATGCCGTCATCTGTAGTGATGGACCAGTTATTATGTTTACCGGAACCATTCACTCCTGCGAACGGTTTTTCATGGAGCAGACATTTCATCCCATGCTGGCAGGCCACTCTTTTCAGTGTCTGCATAATGATCTGGTTATGGTCTACCGCGACGTTCGCCTCTGCATAGATCGGAGCCAGCTCATGCTGCGCCGGAGCTACCTCGTTGTGCTGTGTCTTTGCGGATACTCCGAGCTTCCACAGCTGCTCGTTGACATCCTTCATAAAGGATGCAATACGCTGGCGGATCGTTCCGAAATAGTGATCGTCCATCTCCTGCCCCTTCGGCGGCATGGCACCGAACAGCGTTCTTCCCGTAAAAATGAGATCCTTTCTCTGAAGGAATTTTTTCTCATCCACCAGGAAATACTCCTGCTCCGGTCCCACAGACGGCGTTACTTTTTTGGAGGTGGTATTTCCAAACAGTCTCAGCAGACGCAGGGACTGCACATTGATTGCTTCCATGGAGCGCAGAAGCGGAGTCTTCTGATCCAGCGCCTCTCCCGTATAAGAACAGAACGCGGTCGGAATACAAAGGATGGCTCCCGCTGCATCATGTCTCACAAAAGCCGGAGACGTACAGTCCCAGGCCGTATAGCCCCTTGCCTCAAATGTTGCCCTCAGTCCGCCTGACGGAAAAGAGGAGGCATCCGGTTCCCCTTTGATCAGCTCTTTGCCGGAAAACTCCATCAGAATCGTTCCGTCCGGATTCGGCGCTGTAATAAACGAGTCATGCTTTTCCGCCGTTACGCCGGTAAGCGGCTGGAACCAGTGTGTATAATGGGTTGCGCCTTTTTCAATCGCCCAGTCTTTCATGGCCGCCGCAATCACATCTGCTGTCGCCAGGTCAAGCTCTGTGCCCTCTTCAATGGTCTTTTTCAGCGCCTTGTAAACTTTTTTCGGAAGACGTTCCTGCATTACCTTGTCCGTAAATACATCTTCGCCGAAGATGTCGGCTACATTATAATACTCGCTCATAATCTTCTCCTCTTTTCCCTTGATATTTGCGCGCCAGCCTCCCTCATCACAGGCTGTGCCCCTATCTAAAAACAGGGCATTCCAGCACTGATTATGTGGAACGCCCTTGTCACCTGCATTTAAAATACTCCATCTCACCATAAAAATCAAGCACAAAATCGGATGCAAAAAGGATTTCAATGTTTTTTACAAAATACCGTTGGAAAACAAAGGCCGGTTATTTATTTTGCCAGAATCATCCCTTTTGTTTCAGAAGCCTGCGCATTTCACTGACTGTCATTCCCGTATTCTTTTTAAAGAGCTTGTGAAAATAGTTCGGTGACAGGTATCCGACCTGCTTTCCGATATCCTTCACAATACTGTCCTCTGTCTTTAAAAGCTCAATCGCATGGTCAATGCGGATATCGGTCAAAAGCTCCACAAAGCTGCGGTCCAGCTCCTGTGTCAGAAGGCGGCTCAGATAAAAAGAACTGATTCCCAGCTTATCTGCCACCTCTCCCAGAGAAATATCATTTCTGTAATTTTTCTCAAGATACAATACCGCCTCCTCAACATACGAATTATATTCCTTTCCATGAAAAGTGTCCTCTGCTATTTCCCGCAGAATCTGTACTGCGGTATCCCTTATCTCTCCCTCCTCCTCTTTTTCCCGAAAACGCTCCAGCAAACGCCTCCAGGAGATGCCGGACCGCCGCTGCGCATTGAGAAATGCTGCACATAATTGTATGAAAAGAGCCAGATGCATTCGAATTTGTTCCACACTATACGCCTGTTCTTTCAGAACAGCAATCCGCCTGTCTATCATTTCACATACCTGGCTCATATGTTCACACGCAAACGCGCCTGCGATCTCTTTTGCATCCGCGTATACGGAATCCGGATATTCGCCTTCAAAAAAGCATATGCTGCCTTCCGCATTCCCCTTCAGTGCTGCACGGCATTCTCCCGGCGTCTCCGTCATTTTCTCAAGCTCATCCTTCCATCGGCTCACCCCGCAGAGAAACGATATGCCTGGTCTTATCTCACTTTCCTTTTGCAGCCGTTCCAACAGCTTTTCGAGCCAGACACGGTAATTCTTTTCGCTGATCTGTCCCCCTGGAAAAATAAGTAAATATAAAAGTCCTTTGTACACTTTGTATTGAAGTGTACAAAACCGCTGCAGCTCTTCCATGGCATATATCCCAATCCGTTCCAAAATCTCCTCTGGTTTTTGTAACGCGTTTTCCCGCCCCTGGGCATCCCCATTTGCCGAAAGAACTTCCTCTGTATCCAGCCTTACCGCCACCAGGATTCCGCCCTGAAACACTCTGCCCAGATTAGAGAGCCATATCTGAAAATTGTCCACATTCAGCTGACCGGCCAGAATCGAAAAAAGCAGCTCATCTCCAAGCGCTTTTTGCATACTCTTCATCTGTATCTGCGCTTCTTCTATTTTGATAAACTCCTTTTTCTCACTTATCATATTTCCAAGCACGCGCGCCACAGCAGCCACCAGACGTTTCTCTTCCACTGGCTTTACCAGAAAATCATTTGCGCCAAGAAGCAGCGCCTGGCGGATAAATTCAAAATCGCTGTAAGCGGTATTCAGAATCACTTTTGTGTCAAACTCTTTTCTGCGCAGCAGCTCAAGAGCCTCCAGTCCATTCAGGCCTGGCATATTAATGTCCGCAATCAAAAGATCCGGTTTGTCACATTCCACGCATTTCACCATATCCACACCGTTATATACACTTGGCAATACAACGATGTCCTGAAAATTATTCTGAAGCATCATCTCCAGACCTCTGCATTCAATTTCTTCATCATCTGCAATCAGAATCCGTATCATACGTTCCCTCCTTTTCCAGTCAGCTCTCTACCGGAATGCGAATCAGCACCTGTGTCCCTTCCCCTGCTCTGCTTTCAATTTCAAAATCAGCCTTTCGTTCAAAAAAGATTGCCAGACGCTGATATACGTTCGCCAGGCCGACGCGCTCCTGTTTTTCCCACTCAGACGACAATTTTTCCCGAAGCTCCTGAAGTTCCTCTTCCGGTATTCCCTCGCCATTATCTGAAATCATAATCAGTCCTTTCTTCTGTTCTTCCAAATACTGCGTCCGGATCAGAATCTGTCCGTCCTTTACATAAGACCCAACGCCGTGAATAATACTATTCTCCACAAGCGGCTGCAGAATCAGGCACGGAACCCTCGTCTGGTG
>CAOJHI010000034.1 GCA_948436005.1 uncultured Lachnospiraceae bacterium | reverse complement strand
ATCAGCCACCTGATAAAAGAAAATTATACTGCCCAGTTAATGCAGCGCGAATCTGAAATTAAGGCACTGCAGGCACAAATGAATCCGCATTTTTTATATAACACACTCGAAACAGTCAACTGGATGGCTCACATGCACGGAATCGACAGCATTTCGAGGCTGATCTGTTCACTCAGCACACTCCTTCGCGCCAGTACAAATACGCAAAAACGATTCATTCCTCTTTCAGAAGAGCTGTCTTATATTGAAAATTATATTCATAGTCAGTCCGTCCGCTATGGCGAGCGGCTGCACTGCAAATTTTTTATAGATTCCGGTCTTGCAAACGCTGTGCTGCCAAAATTGATCTTACAGCCCCTCGTAGAAAATGCGATTCAGCATGGGCTTGATCCAAAACCGGAAGGAGGGTCCATCTATCTCTTTGCCAGGCGTAAAGAAGACACCCTGATTCTTCAGGTGATTGATGACGGTATCGGGATGGAACAGGAAACGATTTCAAACATCTTTGAATCAGATTCGAAAAATACACATGCAAGCCATATTGGGATCTGCAATACAAATTGCAGACTCAGGCTGCTTTACGGCGAACCGTATGGTATTTCCATCCAGTCCCGCCCCGGTATCGGAACAACCGTAACCGTATCTCTGCCTTATACAGAAACAATCCCTGTATCCGAATATCCTTTCGCAACGGAGGAGAAAGATCATGATTAAAGTAATTGTTGTAGATGATGAGAGCCTGATCAGAATTGGTTTTCGGCATTTTCAATGGGAAGCTTTCGGCTGCGAACTTGCAGGTGACGCCCCGGATGGCCTGAGCGGTCTGGAACTTGCAAAAAAAGTGCACGCTGATATTCATATTCTGGATATCCGGATGCCTAAAATGAACGGCCTTGAACTTGCCAGAAAAATTAAAGAAATCAACCCAGAAAGCAAAATCATTCTCCTGACAGGCCACAATGAATTCGAGTATGCGCAGGCGGCAATCAATACAGGGGTTGACTATTTCCTCCTGAAGCCAACAAATTTTGATGAGTTTTCCAAAATACTGGTGGAAATCACAGGCGCTATCTCTGCACACAGACAGCGCCAGCAGGACATTGAGCATACGCTCCATCTGATCGACCAGGCAGCCCCGCTTGCGGTCATGAACTTGTTTCAGAATCTTCTGTCAGGCAATTACCTTCCTCCGGAGGAGATTGAGGGCCATTTAAATGCGTTTGGTATCACGCTGGAAAAAGTGGTAATCATCGCAGCCATGCAGGATCAGTTCCACCTGCCCTATAAAAATAATATGAAAACTGTATTTGATAATTACATGATTATCAACGCTTTCCTGCTTACCTCACAAAAATACGGATGTCATATGCAGTACATGATTAATGGAAATGAACTGACCATCCTTCTGCTGTATACAGAGGAAACTTCGGATTCTGACTGTATCTGCCTTACTGAAAAAATTTGTCTTGAAGTTCAGGAGCATATTTGTTCTTCACTGGAAGAAACATTTCTCACCTTCGGGATAAGCGGTGTCTGCCATCACGCGTCCGACTTCTGCCAGGAATACCTGCACGCAAAAAAGGCATTAAACAGTGTACAATTATCCCAAAACTGCACAGTCTGTATTTTTTCTCCTGCACTGGAGGAAAACGGCATTCCTTTTATACTGGAGCCATATCGGAAAGATATTTTATTTGACAGTATTTTCAGTGGAAATCAAGAACAGACAGAAAAAATTCTGTATGAAATTCAAAATGAACTATTTCATAATAATCCGGGCGACTCGCGCAGTATTAAACTCTGCATTATGGAAATTGCCTTTGATCTGCTCAAAAGACTGAATCAGTCCGCACCGGATATCTCACTGAACATGATTGCTTCTCTTGAAGAACTGATTTCCGACTCAGGCAGCCGTTCCATCCGACAGCTTTTTTCTGCACTCTGCGAAATCATAAACTGCATTACCGGCCACGTTTCTGCATATACACTCAGCAGTCTGCCGGAATCCTGTACAAAAATAATGAATTATATCAAAATAAACTGCTGTGATGAGGAACTCTCCCTTGATACACTCTCAAATGAATTTCACCTCAGCAACGCTCATATCAGCCGGTTGCTCAAAAAGGAATGTGGAAAAACTTTTATTGAGCTCCTGACTGAAATGCGTATGGAAAAAGCAAAAATCTATTTACAGCTCCCGGGGTGTAAAGTATTCGAGGCAGCCAGGATGGTCGGCTACCGGGATGTCAGCTATTTTATCAAACTTTTTAAAAAATACACCGGCGTAACGCCCAATCAGTTTAATTAACTTGTCAAAAAAGGAGCCTCCGCATCCCGGCTTTATTGATGCAGAAGCCCCTTTTTATCCTGATTTTTTTATTTTTGACTGTTCCTGATGCTTTCTTACATCTGCCAGAATGCCCACAGATTTTTGATCTGCCACTCAAGCACTTCATAATCCCACAGCTGATTGCTGCGCACAATGCTGTTCGGATCATTCACACGGATTTTCCCATCTTCGATACCTGTCAATACGATAAAATGCCCGCCTGTCGTAAAATCGCCCGGTCTCATACTGCAGGCAATCGGCGTTCCGTTTTCCAGTGTTGAGAAAACAGTCTCCTTTGACAGCGGAATGGTCTCCCCGTAAACACCAAAATGCTGGCAGCCCCAGGTCATCAAATCCCAGCTTGTCCCAATGCCCGAAACGTAATAGCCTTCTGACTGCGCATACTGTGCAATCTCATACGGTGTATTGGAGCCATCTCCGGTAAGTCCGGCCACAATCATCGCAAGCGCTGTCGGCGCGCAGCCGCTTACTGCCAGTGTATTCTCACCGTCACCGTAATATCCGTATCCCCAGCGCTCATCCCACTGAAGGAGCAGCGGAAATACCCCCACTTCTGCCTCACCAATCGTATCCGCATACACCTGGCCCTTTTTCTCCGGATATCCGAGTACAAAATCCAGCATATCAATATTGCGCGACAGCAGAGCAAGCATATCTTCCGGATAGCTGTCGTAATGATCTACAACCTCCTGCATCCGTTGATCCTGGGCAACCATCCTTTCCAGCTTTTCATAGATCGTCAGATCCGCCTCCTGCACTGTTTCAGATTCTGTCATAAGTTCCGTTTCGGTTTCTGTCTCCAGTTCTGTCACAGCCTCAGTCTCTGATTGAGGCGCAAGTTCTGTCTCGGTTTCCGTTTCTGGCTCGCTCTTTGTCTCTGTTTTCGGTTCGCTCTTTATCTCATTTTCCGTTTCTGGCTCTGCTTCTACTTCCGTCTCTGCTTGTAGCACGCTCTCCGTTTCTGTTTCCGGTTCTCCTTGTATTTCACTCTCTGTTTCTACTTCTGTCTCTGCTTGTATCTCACTCTCTGTTTCTGCTTTCGTTTCTGGCTGTGCTTCCGTTTCCGTTTCTGCTTCCGTTTCTGGCTCTGCCTCCGTTTCTGCTTCTGTCTCGCTCTCCGTTTCCGTTTCTGTCTCTGCTTCCGTCTCCGTTTCTGTTTCTGCTTCCGTCTCCGTCTCCGTTTCTGCTTCCGTCTCCGTTTCTGTTTCCGTCTCCGTTTCTGTCTCAGTTTCTGCCTCTGCTTCTTCCAGCGCAGCTTTTATCTCGCCTACTGCCTTTTCTGCCACACAGCCAGATATGAGCCCAAGCATCCGGCTTGCCGCACGCTCCGGCGTCTCCTCCAAAGCAATATCTATTTCTGTTGCTTCGGTCTCCTCCGGAACAAACACTATATCGCCAATAACATCAATACCTTCTTCTTCCGAATATATAACTCTATTTGAACCTACTTCTTCAATCTCTACAATGTTGATTTCACCATCCAGATCTGCCTCGACGAAATAGCTGTTTAATCCAAACGTACACAGGGCAACAAGCATTCCTCCAACCAGTGTTAACTTTTTCACGGTACTCTCCTCCTTTTACATCCTCTTATTTTACATGCCCTTTTGTAAATCGTCCAGTATATTTTTCAAACACGCTCTAGGCAGTCGTTTTTTACCTTTTTCCGACGGTTCGTATTCATAACACTACAATAGCCGGGAGACTGCCATTTTCTGCAGCCCTCACAAGCGCTGCACTATATTCCTCTGTATCTGCTTTCAGATATTCCGCAAGCTCCTGCTGCCCCTTCCACATTTTGCATACCAAAGCATCGACTGCCTGATTCAAAATTTTCTGTAACTCTTCCCTCGGATACCTCCGGACAATTTCCTGCAAAACAGCATACCGGTCTTCTGATTTTTCACGCCTTTCGAATTGAAGCAATAGGATTCCAAGCAAATGCCGCAGAAAAATACTGCAAATGTTATAAAACTGCCCGCGATAGCTTTTTTGAAACATTACCAGAACAAAGCGAACCTCCTGTTCCTCAAATTTTCCCAGAAAAATTTGTTCCAGATGAATGCACATAATGTATCTTTCCATTGCATCAATTCCCTTCCACTGTGTCATCGGAAGCAGCACCGGATAATCCATTGAAATGACCGTTTCCTGAGGGGCAAACCTCGCATCATACAAACGAAAGAATCCGGGAATTGCATTACAAACAGTATCATAATAATTCTCATTGCCATAAGCACAAAATCCAGAAAGCATCTGGTTATATTGCTTCAGGCACGCCTTTGTTCTTTCCTGTATGAACCCATAGCCTCTCTGATACGCCTCTCCCGCTGACGGTTTTCTTCCGCCGGCAAGCGCATCTTTCTGTTCGCAACATGCACTAATACAGTATAATACTGCCTCCATCAAACGCTCAGCCTGCTCAAATGTGATTGATGTACTCTCGCCTGAAGTATATTTTTTTGCCAGCTCTGCCGTAACGGGAAACAATTCCTCCATCGTATATTGCATTTTATTTTCTATCATCTTTTCACTCCGAATCTCAGAATACCTGTTGTTTCTGCTTCTATCTGCTTCTTACTACGCATTGCGCAGTGCCGGTCATTTCCACTTTTATCTCTTTCTTACTCGGTATCGCGCAGCGCCTGTATATACAGTTCCCGATCCCACCTGGTAACGATATCCATCCTGCCAAACTCGCCCCGGCCTTCTGTTTGGCAGTAATCACGATAACCGGCGCGAACAGCCTCCGAAAAAATAGAAAGGCACGTTCCTTCAAGATAATCCAGATCGCCAAAACAGACTGCATCAAACTGCTCTTTCATAAATTCCAACAGCTCATCATCTGTCAGCTGATCCATGGATTCATTTTTAAAAAGATAAAAAGTCTCCTGTAACCGTATCATGGTTTCCACATAGTTCTCCTGAAACAGATACGGTGAATCGCAAAAACGGAAAATCAGTTTTGGCAGAATCCCCTCCCCAAATTCAATTCGCTTGTGCTCCTGCAGGCTGTTTTTCCTCTCCTGAACAAGCAGCTCACCGTCCTGCCTGGACAGCGTTAGTCCATACTGCTTTGTGTACTGATTAGTCTGCATCACTTTCTCCAGCTGCTGTCCCTGTGCCATCCACTGCAGCCAGTTCTTTTCTTCCATTTTATCTACCTCCCCCTCTGCATGTCTGCTGAGTATAACCCGCTTTACTGTTTGATACAAGACTGGTAATTTTTACGATTCTGTGATATAATAAAGTCAAGAAAAGAGGAAAGGTCTGATTGCAAAATCAGATTTTTTCCTCTTTTTCTCTGCCTGAATATGTCGTTCTATTTTTCCTTTCCATCAAAAAATGAAGCCCTGTACTCTCCCACGGAAATGCCTGTATATTTTTTGAAACTTTTATAAAAATAAGTATAATTCTGGAAGCCCACAAGTGCTGCTGTATCCTTCACGGAAACCATTTTATTTTGCAGAAGGCTCATTGCCTTTCTCATACGGATTTCTGTCAGAATTTCCACAAAAGTCCGGTCAAGCTCCTGGCGCAGCAGCCTGCTCAGATAAAACGGTGTGATTCCCGTATTTTCTGCTGCCATTTCCAGTGTAATATCCTGGCTGTACTTTTCTTCAAGATAAAGAATCGTCCGTTCCACATGCAGATTTACCGGTTCTTCCCACCCAGAAAGCAATGCTGTCTTTTCCAGGCTTTCATGAAAACACTGCCGAAGCTGCTCCTCTGTGTCCGGATTTAATAAAATTTTCCAGTCAAAAATACAGTCAGCGTGATAACTTCCTGTCACGCTCATACGCTTTTCATGTTGCGACAGCCATTCAAGGAGCACGCTGCTGCACAGAACCGCCTGATCAGGCAAACGGAGCTTCCTGCTTTTCATTTTCTCAAAGATCTGTGTTTCCGCCTTCTGTTTATTCTTTTCCCAGTTCTTCAACAAAATAAGAAGTTCCTCAAAAATCTGCTTTGCAGTATCTGTCTCATCCACGGGCTTTTCTTCATGATAAAAACTTATCCGTTCCTTTTTTCCGGGCTTTTTCAGCTGCAGCCTGCACTCATTTATCCCATACTGCATGGACTGAAAATCAGTTTTCCATTTGCTGCAGCCGATCATGATCTTTTCTTCTGTAATCTCACCTGCCTTTTTCAGTATAATTTCGAAAATATTTTCTGCCCATTTTTCATAATTATTTTCATCCACATGAGCGCCCGGCAACAGAAGAATATAAATTTCCCCCTGATAAATCCGTATCACATAATTCGTAAATTTTTGCAGCTGAATATCTGCAATCTCACGAACCTGCCTTAACTTTGCTTCCATATGATAATCAGACTCTGCTTCCATCCGCATCATACAAAAAACAGCTCCCGTGAATGGATGATTCAAGGCCTGGCAATAAATCCGGAAGTTCTTTTCTTCCGCTTCCTTCAATATAAAGGATGTCAGTATCTGGTCTCCCACAATCAACTGCATATCCTGCGAAATCTTCAGCATTTTTTCCGTTTCCTGAAAGGCCGTATTCTCTTCTTTTAACCTCAGCACTATTTTTCTGAGCGCAGCAGCAAATTCATCCTGTGTGACAGGCTTCAGGATATACTCCTCCACCCCAAGCTTCAACGCCCGCTGGCTGAATTCAAAATCACTGTAAGCTGTATGTATCATAATTTTCAGCCGTCTGTTTTTCATGCGTATAATCTCAAGCGCTTCCAGCCCATTCAGGCCCGGCATATTAATGTCCACGATCGCAATATCCGGTTTATATCTCTCCAGGTTCGCGAGCAGCTCTATCCCATTGTGTGCTTCCGGTACAATCTCCAGTTCGCTGAAATGATTGCGCACCATAAGTTCCAGGGCCCGGCACTCAATTTCCTCATCATCTGCTATCATAATCCGATACATGCTTTCCTCCCCCAAAGGCCTCAATTCCTTTTTTCTTCGTCCAAAGGCAGCACAATTTCCACGCTTGTCCCCTGATTCTGGATGCTGTGAAGCTTCATTTCTGCCCGCCCATTATAAAACAGCTGCAATCTCGCATAAACATTTTTTAATCCCACTTTCTTTCTCTCCATTTTACCTGTCATGAGATTCTTCCTGATTTCCTTCAGCCGCTCCGGTGTGATTCCCGCTCCGTTATCTGTGATTGTAATCATCCCCTTCTGATGCCCTTCGTCTGCTTTTGTCGAGATGGTAATTCTTGCATCTTCTGTACGCATTCCGATTCCGTGCGTAATACTGTTTTCTACAAGCGGCTGTAAAACCAGGCTTGGAATCCGGATATCGTCAAAGCTTTCATCCAGGGTAAATATAAACTGAATCCTTTTTCCAAACCGCTGTTCCTGCAAGAACACGTAGCTGCCCAGCATTTCCATTTCTTTTTGCAATGTCACATCTTTGCCGGATGAATCCAGCGTATACCGCAGCAGCTTTGCTGTCTGGTCAAGCAGCACAATCGTCCGGTCTGCATTTTCCAGGAAAGCCGTCTGTGCAATCATGTTCAGCGTATTAAACAGAAAATGCGGATTGATCTGCATCTGCAAAGCAGCCAGCTCGCTCGCCTTCAGCTCATTGCTGATGCGCAGATTCTCCATTTCCTGCTGTGACAATTTTTCTCTCATCTTTGCATTTTCACGTATCTCGTCCATCTGCTCTTTAATTTTGTCGGTCATCAAATTAAACGCTGTCTTTAATGTCTCAATCTCCGTATAACTCTTTTCGCCAAAAATCTTCTGAAGATTAAAATTCTTTACATGCTCAGCCACAGAATACAGAGGTTTTGTGAGCTCGGCCACAAAATATCCCGCCTCCACAGTCTGATAGGTCAAATACAACACTAAAATCAGGAAAAATCCCAAAATGCAGGAATGATACAACCGGTTTCGTTCTGCCTCCTTTTCCTGGACAGATGATACAAGCTGCCTGTGCAGCAGCTGAAACTCATTCAGTATACCGGAATAAACGCGTTCCGCCGTTTCATGTCCCTCATATAAAATTCTCATTTCCAATTCCGGCTCAGCCGAAATCTTTTCCATATCCTTTGCAATCCCGCTTATCTCGTCAAAATAAAGCGCAGCCATGTTTGCGACATCAATCAAATTTCTCTGATATAAATGATTCCCGCCAATTGCATCCAGACGGTCAAAATACGCCCAAACCTCTGATTTCTTTTCCACTATCTGTGAGAGCCGCTCCGGTTCCCCGCTGCACACGTATTCTTCCAGCAAACGGTCAGCCTCGTCCAGTTTGGCATACAGATCATCCAAAAGAAAAATATCCTCCATATCACGTGCATATCGGTAAGACAAAAAGGAACAGAAAGACAGCATACTCAGCAGCAGCACTGCCGTAATCAGAATCATCTTTAAAATCAGCCGGTACAGGGAATCTTTCATGGTTTTCTCTTTCAATAATACGTCTGCCATACAATCTCCTCTTCCTTCTTAGTCACACCCGACATTTCTCCTGCCTGCTCTTTGCGGATATCCTGTACCTCTGTATAAATGATGTCCCCCGGCAGTTTTTCTCCTTCATAATACAGCAGCAGACACTCTGCGGCCTGATATCCCATCTCATAGAACTGCTGATAAAAATTGGAAAAATAGGACCCGTCTCTGACCTTTTCTATTGCATAGTCTGAAATTCCAAAGCTGACAATTGTAAATTCCCGGTCTAAATCAAGCTCTTCCAGAACTTCCCCCACAACAGAGGATGCATGGCCCTCTGCCAGATAAAATGCGTTGATCTGATCATCCTTCTTTAACAGATCTGTCACCATGGTCCGGATGAGAATGTCGTTTGACTGCCCTTCTAAAATTGTTTCAACCGAAATATTATCGATATTAGTCAATATATCTTCAAATCCCCGGACACGTTCCTTTTGGTTGGAGGATACCAGATTTGATACAACAACAGCAACCCTCAACTCTTTCTCTCCGGCAGCGTCGATCATGTCGTTTCCAGCCTGCATGCCTGCACTATAATTATCCGTTCCCACGTAGCATATCCGCCTGCTTTTTGGAATATCAGTATCAATCAGGACAAGCGGAATGTCTTTTTCCCAGGCCTCATCAATCACCTGCACAAATTCATCATCTTCCTCCATGCCCGCGGTGATAATTCCGTCCACACCGGCATAAATTGCGCTTCGAATTGCATCGATCTGTTTCGAACCATCTAATTTAGAAAACATGATATGTTTGATATCTATATCACTCGATTTCATTGCATCTTCAATGCCCTTTGCACATAAATCCCACCGCAGCGGTGAAATAAAAGTTATCTTCTTTTCTTCTTTCACACTGTGCCTTTTCTTTTCCTCTGAACCGTTCTTCAAAAACACAACTGCTGTAATACTGTAAAGAAGCACGATTAGAAATGTACCCACCGCCCAGTAAATCTGTCTCTTTCGTCTCTCCATGTCCTGCCCTCCTTTTTCTATTTTAGCATACTTTTTCAGAATCCCAAACTACCGAAGTTTTCTGAGAAAGCAATGATTGGAGCAGCGTTTCCTTAAAAAAACTCCCGCGCAGAATGCCCTGCCCCTTTCACAGACGTTCTTATCTGTAAACGAGTCAATGCAATATCCGCCCGGGAGCTTCCTTATCTCGTATTCATCACATATTTTTCACAATAGTCGTTCTTTTTCCGAAATCTTATTTCGTCTGACTCCACAGCCAGTCCATAATTCCATACTCATTTCTAAGTGTCAGTACCCATGAATGATGGTACTCGTTTGCCAGTTCCGATTCAATCTTTGCTGTTCCAAGGCCGTACGGCAGATACTCAGCGGACGCATAGAAGGTATAGGACGCATTTTCATTGCCTGCTTCCTTCAAAGCCTGGATGCACTCGTAAATGCAGTCATCTCTGGTCGGGAATGTATCTTCAAATGCAGAGGACGCCCATACACCCATATCCGTAAGGCTCTTCATTGCTGCCATTGTCTCATCATTCATACTCGGGCAGATCGGCATAATTGCAGCCATAAGATCAGCATTGTACTGTGCGTTTAAAAGACAGCCGCCTCCGCCAAACGAACAACCGCTTCCATAAACTCTTCCTGCATCTACCACGCCTTCTTCCACCAGCGCCAAAACAACGGAACGGATTTTCTCAAAAATTGTCTCATCCCAGTTGTCGGAAGCCTGCGGTGCAAGAACTACAACATCCCCAAACTGCTCAACCCACGCAGTTGCTCCTCTGTTTGCAGCAATCTGAGCCCAGTTGTCTGTTCCTTTTTCTCCGCCCCCATGCGTCCAGATTACCATCGGAAGCGGTCTTGCTGCATTTTCCGGAATATACAGCCGATAATTCACACCATCTTCGCTGTAAGCTGCGAAATCATCTGCAATCTCTGTATGTACCGTGTCTACCTGTTCCTTTGTAAAACTGAGATTGATGTTCTGATCTCCTGCATAAGTTACCACAAAATCACTTGGCAGATAGCGGAACTCTCCTACTGTGAGCGTCAGCTTTCCATTCTCATAAGAAACTTCCTGCACATCCTCTGTTCCCTGTGTACTCTGTACTGCCATAACCAGATCATTTGAAATCACGAAATCTTCCGCTTTCACATTTGCTGCTTCTTCCGGAACGTTTTCCAGTGTAAAACTCCGCACCGTCTGGCCAAAATCAGCAATGTACGTATCTGCCGTAATCACCATGTCTGCACTCTTTGCATTTGCGGTTACGCTGCAAAGCCCCATTGCCAGAATCCCCAAAGATATTGCTGCCACATTTCTCTTTTTCATACATCTTTCCTCCGTTCTCTCTTTTTCAAATGTACTGCTTAAAATACCTTCACGTTGCAGGGTTGTACTCATTTTCCCTGTCAGCTATTGGTACATTCAGCTTATCAGAAAGAAAGAACACCGGCCATTCAACAATCTTAAGATGTACGTAACCATTTTTGATAAATGCTTATACTATCTTGACATGATTGAAAAAATATATACTTATTTTCTTTTTATTCCTCAAGCAGCCGTTTCAGCATATATTCCCGGTTATTCAGAAACATATCCATAACCTGATAACTGCTTGAGTCTTCATACGCAATTGGATGAATGCTGCCTTCATCAAACGATAAAAGCTCTGCTCCCGGAATCCCCAGCAAAATCGGAGAGTGGCTGGCAATGATAAACTGCGCGCCCTGTTTTACAAGACGATGGATATCCACAAGCAGACTCAGCTGACGCTGCGGAGACAGGGCTGCTTCCGGCTCATCCAGCAGATACAGTCCATCCGGCCGGAAGTGTTTCTGGGCAATGGCCAGGAAACTTTCGCCATGCGATTTCAGATGCAGCTCCTCTGACACTGTCCCTGCAAACGGATCTCTTGCATACTCCTCCTCTTTTGTTGCCACATTATAGAAGCTCTCAGCCCGGAGAAAATAGCCCCATCTGTTTCTGCGGTATCCCTTTCCAAGTGAAATCGCATCACAAAGCTCTGAATGGGAATCGTACGTTGAAAAATTATAATTTTTTGTCCCTCCCTCAGGATTGAAACCATATGCGACCGCGATCGCTTCAAGCAGCGTAGATTTTCCGCTTCCATTTTCCCCCACCAAACAAGTGACCGGATGCTCCAACACCAGCTCTTCCAGTCCGCGCAGTGCCTCAATGCCCCGAAGATAACTCGCCTGCCCAATGCGGTTCCAGTCTATGCTGATTTTTTGTATAAATAAAGGGTTCATGATATCTTCCTTTCTCCTGAAGCTTTTAATGTAATTTTTTTAACATAAAAGAAGGCCTTCTATGATAGTCAAATGATAGCTAAATTGACAGCTAAATTTTATCATAGAAAACCTTATTTCTCATCCATCTTTTAATTTTAAAAGCAATCTCCAGAAAGTTATTTTCTCCAAAAAGAAGTACAGTTCCTTTTGTCTTCCTGATTATATTGAATGATTTGCTCCAAAAGTGAAAAATCAACCGTATCATCCCAGCGAATCCGGAAAATATTAGAGCCCTGACTATACCCAGACGCTGCGATTGCAGGGGAAAACCTCTTTATTGCCGCCTGCTCGGGCGCAACAGAAAAATGCTGCTTTGACGCACTAAAACCGATAATAAAGGTACCATGTTCCGTAAACATGGGCTGGTTCCAGGCAATTTTAGGTTCCATTTGAGGAAACCTGGTTTTTATCCATTCCAAAACCTTCTGCATTTGTGCGCGATGCCCTTCATTTTCTATTGTCAGCAGATATGGCTCAAACACTTCCATCCTTAACTTCGCTCTCTTTTATTTTTATATTGTCATAGTTATTTCCACAAAATATAAAAATTATCCTATTTATTTTACCCGCTTACCAGTGTACAGCTCATCTCATGCCATTCCTCACCGCCCCAGGCAGAATTGGCGATTCCCTGATCCACAAACCCAAATTTCTCATACATCTTTACTTTTTCGTCCAGGCAGGTGAGAAGAACCTTATGACGGCCTTTTTCCCGCTCTCTTTGCAAATATTGGAATACAAGCGATCTGCCAAGGCCCTGTTTGCGGTACTCCGGCAATACATCCAGTCCAAGCAGCATAATATTCTTCCCATCCGAATGATGTAAGCTGGCATCAGTAAAAAACGCATCTCTGAACGCAGGCTCATCGGTAGCCAGTCCGTTCAAAAAGCCGGCTATCTGTCCCGTCTTTTTATCGACTGCCACCAAAAATAATTCCGGCACCATTGAGATTCTGTCTTTCATATTCTGCTCTGAACATGCCTCATTCGGCGGAAAGCAGACCTGCTCTATAACAATTGCCTGCTCTGTTTCCTCCTGTTTTATATTTCTGAATTCAAATTTCTCCATAATCGCTTTTAATTCTTCCATATCAAATTTCCCTCTTTTGAAGTTTCAATTTTCTCTGAACGGAAATACAAAATCATATAATGCATTATAACACAGGTCATAGAGAAATTGGAAACGGATTACCCGCTAAGTTAAGACCGACATCTGCCCTGTTCTTTGAAAAACTGTTAATAATCCGGGCGAAAATGAAAGCCACTATTGGTAGCTTTTTGTCTGTATACCTTTTATAATTTATCTGAATAAAACAAAGGAGGCCACAATTATGAGTTTAGGAAACAATCTTTTTAACGCCCGTAAAAAGAGCGGGCTCTCCCAGGAGGAAGTTGCCGCAAAACTTGGAATATCCAGACAGACTATCTCAAAATGGGAACTTGATGAAACATTGCCCGACATTTGCCAATCCAAAAAACTTGCGAATTTATACGGATTGTCATTGGATGAATTGATTGAATTCGATATTGATGTGAAAGAAATCCAGGACATCATTGACCGGACAAATGACGCTATTTCTGAAAAAGTGGATTGGACCAAAGCATGGAGTAAAAAATATCCGATCCTTGCTACTTATCGAAACGAAGTGGAAATAGACGGATATGCGACAGAGCTCCGTCGACTGCTGGACGATCTGGAAAAGAAATACGGATATAGTGAGCTGGATACCTTCCTTGTTTTAAAGGATATTTTGGCTGAGGTTTGGAAAAACAGAAAATACCGCATATAGTCAGGATACTCCCGTAAAATTTTAGAGCCAACAGGCATAAAGCAATCCCGGAAACCCTCTCCCATTTCTCAGCATTTCCGGGATTTTATCCGTTACTCAAATTCTATCGCCCATTCTGATATCAGGCGGTACAAATGCCTGAATAGGATCGAAAACACAAAGCGCCGGCCGGTATTTATCAAGAAGCTGCTCCAGAAACGGACTATTGAATTTCACGTCCTGGAAACGATCATCTGCGATATCAATCGAATAAATATTACTTAAATTAGCGCCATTCTTTCTTAACCTACGTTTCAAGGTGTATTCGAATGAATCTTCCGCAGAAAAAAACATCACTCTTTGTGGTTCAAAAGGCTCAAACGGAAAATCATCAAGTATAAAGGGGACTTTCCCGGCGCTCACTGCCGCAGCCAACGCACACCATATAGTGGTTTTCCCGCTTCCACCGTCACCAGCAAGTGAAGAAATTTGATAAAGTGGTATATAGTCCTGTATGAGCCAAGCAGGTTCTTTCTCTTCTACAGAATCCATTATTTCCATGTCTAAGCTATTATTTTTTAATGGTCTAAATGAACCTCTATCGCAAACCGCCTTGTATGGCCTTTCTGCTTTCCATCCTCTTGTGAGCGCTGGGAACACGGTCTTTTCAAGCTCCTGATCAGTGAGTGGCGGCACACACTTCCTGTCATTCTCGGCCTGAACTGCCGCCCGTATGGCTGCGTCGTCAAGACCCTTGCTCTTTAAACTGCCGATCAGGCGAACCATTGTGCTTGTTCTCTCGCCCTCTGGAATTGTTTCCGGTGCTGTAAATTCCTGCTTTCTCTCTGGCATCGGACCAAGCAGGAATTTTATAACCCTGCTGTCTGCCTGGGTGATCTCGAACTCTCCTGGCCCCTGTTCCCACTCGTATTTATCACCATTTGCGTGTACGCTGGGCGGTGCCACTATATAGCCCCCATCACCCCGGATATCGATACCGTCGTAAATTCCGACTCTGTTTTTGTTCCCGGCATTATCCTTATACAGAAGATGATACCCGCCTCTTCCTGTGATGCTCGTTCAGGTTTCCGGCAGCTCGCCATTCTCCCTTTGCCAGTCTTTTAAGGTTTCATATCCGTTTATGCCCTTATCCTCATCAATATCAAGATCAATGACCACAAGGCCGCCGGATATAGTCCCTGTAGCTATGCCAATGTTATAATCGGGGCATTCATCCCACCACGATCCTATTTGCTGCTTGTCCGTCGTGGCGGCTTTGCATCCGTTGCTTGTAGCAGGGCGTTTCTCCCTTGTTTTTATAGGGAACACAGCAAGCCCCATTCCGGCATACGTTAGTGCCCATTCTTTCAGTTCATTCATTCTTGTGCCCCTTCCGCCATGCCACCATAACAGCACTTCTCTTCAAAATAAGCACGGTTGACCTTGCCTGAGATCGTTATATAGCCTTTTGCCTTAAGCTGGCTATTAAGCTCTCGTATTACTGCGTAACTTTTCCCCTCTGAGATTCCGAGTGCTTCCCCTACTTCTTTTGCTGTAAGGTATTGCTTTGTCATATGCTTCACTTCCCTTCTGTTCAAAAAACTATGCCCCTAGCCCACGTTTTTTCTATGAAACGCTACTGTGTGGTAGTTTCTTCGGCTTTGGGTCTGTGTCCAGTTCTGTACGACCATAGAGGGCAACTTGTTATTACACAGTTGCGGACTTCCTTGGTCTGCCTGCTGCAACAGTCCAGACACTTTTCCCGGATTGCTTTCATCGGTGTAAGCTTTGTCATGTTATCCTCCTTTCTTCCTCCCATCCATGCCACCGGCCCGGCAACATTGTTATTCGGTTTCTAAGATTTCGGTTACATCAACGCCGAGAGCATCAGCAAGCTTTCCAGCCGTAATAACCGATACTTCACGCTGATTAAGAATGACATTCATCCTCGCCCGGCTCACGCCGTAAGCATTGGCCAGTTCTGCAACTGACATTTTGTTACGTGCCCGGTGCAGTTCTATCTTGTGCCTGTCGATCTTCATTTTCTCACCCCCGTTATTATAAATAGTTTTCTATTTGAAAATAATAACATTTTATGATAATATGTTTTAAATGAGTGAGGTGAACAATATGAATACATCGGATTGTATAAAAGTATTACGAAAAAAACGGGGACTAACGCAGAAACAATTGGCCGAAAAATCCGGCCTTTCTATTGCATCAATTCAGGGATATGAGCAAGGTAAATATAATCCTAAAATTGAAACTTTGTCTAAAATTGCATACGCGTTAAATATGCCTGTTGAGTCTTTATTTGGTGATATAAATACCGAGAAAATGACTGAATTTGATATTGCAAAACTAAAACATTTAACAATGCCAACAGCTTTAGGATTTAATGAAAAATTAGAAAATTGGATAAGTGGTTTTGAAGAAACAAAATCTGACAAGATAAATGATTTATTTGAGTCTTTAAATGAACAAGGACAAGATAAGGCTATAGAGCAAGTGGAGCTACTCACAAAAATACCTGAATACCGTAAAGATAATGATGAATAGCCCCGACATTCCGGGGATATCGGCTTAAGCGACTCCTAAAACTTTAGGGCTCAATCAGCTGATCGGGAGCGAAAGGGGGTAACAAAATGCGACACCCTTTGGGTATGGGCGTTGCCGGAATGGCAACACCCTTGGTTTTCCCTGATCCGGCAATTTCGCATGGCATCATTTCAAATGAGGCCATGCGGAACCCGCTCAAATTTGTACACCTGACAGAACTTTTCGTTCGGTCAGGGTTCCGCAAATGGCGGACATTTTGATGTCACCGCTGAAATCTCAGCAGTGACCATGACAATATAATATGCTTACCCGGGCAGCCGGGGGACGTGCTGCACCTGCTCCGAGTCTTGCGGAAAGGGTGATTATTATGACTACATACGAGGAATTCATGATTATTCTGACCACTGGTCTCTTGATCGTTGCAATTCTGAGTTACACACATAAGAAATAGCCGTCCTGCTCTCGTCAAAGTTTAGGAACGGCTATTTCTTGATAGCTAAGTATTAAATTTACCGGGTCAGGTGACTCGCACTCACCTTCCGGCTGTCTTGTTAAGCATATTATATGACATACTCACTCTTTTATCAAGCATTTTTCTTCTTTTCATCCATGCCACCGGCCCGGCCAGAATGAAAGGAATGAAAAACATGCCGGCATATTACGATGAGAACACAAAAACCTGGTACTGTAAATTCTATTATACGGATTACACCGGAACTAAGAAACAGAAAAAGAAACGCGGCTTTAAGCTGCAGCGTGAGGCAAAAGAGTGGGAACGCAATTTCCTTGAAACGCAGCAGGCCGATCTGACCATGCTTTTTGAGAACTTCATACAGATTTACAACGATGACATGAAACACCGGATCCGGGAACATACTTTCATACAGAAACAGTATGTCATAAGCAAAAAACTGCTCCCGTTCTTCGGAAAGCTTCCAGTGTCCCAGATCACACCGGCACATGTCCGGAAGTGGCAGAATGAG
>CAOJHI010000033.1 GCA_948436005.1 uncultured Lachnospiraceae bacterium | reverse complement strand
TCTGGTCAGCAGTGCATTTTCTGAGTTTATGACAAGCGGAGAGCATCTGCTTCTCGATGAGAGATTTCATGGAGAAATTGATATGAATTATTATCGCCCGGACATGACAGACGAGTGGAAAGAGACTCAGCTGACAGAACGTTTCGGTGATAAGAAGGATGCGGTTCTTGAAGCGTTTGCAGAAGCTTATCCGAATCACGACACGATTGATGCGCTGTGGTATACAAACAGGGCAGGCGCGCTTGGCCAGGTGGCAGCGTGTGTCAGCAATGATGTGCCGGTGTACAACTGTGTTATGGCCTACAATGTACCGTTTATGGGCGGCGTAACGATGTGGCACAGCGGAGATATCGGATACTGGTTCAACAGCCTTGACCGTCTGGAATACCAGATTAAAGGTGATGAAGAAAATGCATATGCAGTGGCAGCGGCGGCATCTTCAGCGCTTGCATCATTTGCGGCGGACGGCAATCCGTCTACGGACAGCCTTGTATGGAATGCTTATACAGAGGAAAATCCGGTAACAATGGTATTTGACAGCGCATGCTATGAAAAGGCAGATCTTGATACAGAGCTTTTGAATCTGGCATATAGTGAATAATAAGAAAGAGAACGCGGTGTGAAGGGTGCTGCAAACGTGCAGATTTTTGGAACAGAGCCGGATTTTGGATATTTTTACGGGCTGTTTCAAAAACAATAGTTTTGCAGCACCCGCTGCATTATCTTCGGCAAATTGTATGAAAGGTAAAGTATACTTGGGCTTAGGAGGTTGGACGGATGTTTCCGGAAAATTTTTTGTGGGGCGGCGCAGTGGCCGCAAATCAGTGTGAAGGCGCATACAATGAGGACGGGAAAGGGTTGTCTGTTCAGGATGTGTTGCCTCACGGTATCAAGGGCGCCCGGGCAGAAGGGCCAACACCAGACAATATGAAACTCGTGGGAATTGATTTTTATCACAGATATCGCGAGGATCTTGCACTGTTTGCTGAAATGGGATTTAAGGTATTCCGGACTTCTATTGCGTGGAGCAGGATTTTTCCAAACGGAGATGAAGAAGTACCCAACGAGGCCGGGCTGCAATTTTATGATGATCTGTTTGATGAGTGCCATAATTACGGGATGGAACCGCTTGTGACAATTTCGCACTATGAGACTCCGCTTCATCTTGCCAGGCAATACAATGGATGGCTGAGCCGGAAAATGATAGGCTTTTACGAGCGATATGTAAGGACAATTTTTGACAGGTATAAAGATAAGGTAAAATACTGGCTGACCTTTAATGAAATTAATTCGATTTTAAATTCTCCGTTTATGAGTGGGGCGATTGATACGCCGAAAGAAAAGCTGACAGAAACGCAGTTATATCAGGCAGTCCACCATGAGCTGGTGGCCAGTGCGCTTGCGACAAAGATCGGACATGAAATCAATCCGGATTTTCAGATCGGATGTATGATTCTTAGTATGCCTGTGTACCCGCTTTCTCCGGATCCGTGCGATGTGATAGCGGCGATGGAGGAGGAACACCGGCATTCGCTTTTTGCGGACGTACATGTGCGCGGTGTGTATCCGGGTTATGCAAAGCGTTATTTTCAGGAACATGGAATTTCGTTGGAAATTACGGAAGAGGACAGGGAAATATTAAAAAATACCGTTGATTTTATTTCATTCAGTTATTATGTCAGTGCATGTGCAACAGCAGATGCGTCAAAAAATATACGGGGTGAGGGAAATCTGCTTGGCGGGGTATTGAACCCGACGCTCAAAGCGAGCGAATGGGGATGGCAGATTGATCCACAGGGGCTTCGTATTGTATTGAATCAGTTTTGGGATAAGTATCAGAAACCACTGTTTATTGTGGAGAATGGTCTGGGTGCTGTCGACGTGCTGGTGGAAGAACAGGATGGAACGGTTACTGTGGAAGATGATTATAGGATTGCATATCTACACGATCATCTGCTGCAGGTAGAGGAAGCGATTGAGGATGGCGTTGAAGTGATGGGCTATACATCCTGGGGATGCATTGACCTTGTCAGCGCTTCTACAGCAGAATTGAAAAAAAGGTACGGCTTTATCTATGTCGATCGAAACGATGATGGATCGGGCAGTATGGAACGATATAGAAAAAAGAGTTTTTACTGGTATAAGGATGTTATTGCCAGTAACGGAAATTCTCTGAAAGACAGAGGTGAGAACGATTGGGTTATTTAGTAATTGATATCGGCGGTACTTATACAAAGTATGCAGTTATGGATCAGGAAGCTGGTTTTTATAAAAGCGGAAAAGTTCTGACAGTTCAGGATTCTCAGGAGCATTTCCTGGATATGCTGACAGAAATATATGAAGAGAATAAAGAGATGACGGAAGGGATTGCCATCAGTTCGGCCGGTATCATTGACAATGAAAAAGGTTATATGCATACAGCAGGGTCTGTTTTCTGCGTATCAGAGCTTCCAATTGCCAGAGTTTTGGAACGGCGGTGCCATGTGCCGGTAACGGTAGAAAATGATGCGAGATGCGCAGCGCTCGCAGAGGTGTGGAAGGGCTCGCTTACAGATTGCAGGAATGCAATTGTGATTCTGTGCGGAACAGCAATTGGCGGAGCAGTGATTCTTGACCGGGAGGTTTTGCATGGAAAAGATTTCATTGCAGGAGAATTCAGTTATATTCTGACTGAGAGCGATGATGCTATGAATGAGGAAAAAACCCTTGCTAGATCGTGCGGTGTTCCGGCTTTGCTTCATATGGTGTCAGAGGTAAAAAAAATTCCGGAAACGAAGCTGGACGGGGAAACAGTGTTTGCAATGGCGAATCATGGTGATACAGATGTTACAGCGTGTATCAGAAGATATGCAAACCGATTGGCTGTGCATATTATGAACTGTCAGTTTATGATTAATCCGGACCGCATTGCAATCGGAGGAGGGATCAGCGCACAGCCTTTGTTTTTGAAACTGTTATGTGAGGAGGTGGTGCGGCTGCATTCGATTTACCCGCACGTCCATTCTTCGGATATTCCGGTTCCGGAAATTGTGCCGTGCCGTTTTTTCAATGATTCCAATTTGATCGGGGCGCTCTATGTACATATGATTCATACGGGAAAAATGAGAAAAAAGCTAGCATAAAATATCGAAATTCACAGTATATTCACATATTGTGTATTGACCTGCAGCTTAGTCGAGCTGTTATAATATTACCGCCATCCGGGATGCTCAGGTGTCTTGCATGGCGGTAATATCATTTGCGGACAGGAATCCGGGATGGGGAAAGAATGGAATTCCGAATTTTGGATATTCTGTATTTTGTAAGCAGATGGTAAAACAGAAAGAACAGGGAGAAAAAGCATGCGGTTTTTTATGAGAACAACGGGAATTTTTTTGATTCCGCTTTGTATTTATTTGTATTTTATTATCAGAAGGCTTCAGATACTGCTGTTTGGTGAAAAAGGGAAGTACGTGCACATGGTGCTGGCAGCGGTAATATCAGTGCTGGTAATCCTTCCGGCACAAAATCTGTTTGGTTTTTGGGCGCTTATTGTTCTTCATTTTCTTGCAGCGGCGGCGATCGTAGATCTGGTCAGGCTGGTTCTGAAAAAGTCAGGACATGGATTTCACCGGTACGTGGAGCTTGCATGGCGCAGCGGCGTGCTGGCGGCAGCGATCACGGCTGTTGTTCTGGGGTATGCATATTGGAATATGCATCAGGTGGTTGTGACAGAATATACGGTATCTACAGAAAAGGAAATCCGGGAAGAAGGATACAATATTGTATTTCTGTCAGATTTGCACTTTGGGACAACGATGAATCTGGAACAGCTTCAGAAATATTGCCGGCGCATGGAGGAGGAACAGCCGGATCTGGTTGTGCTTGGCGGAGATATCGTGGATGAGGCTTCAACGCTGGAACAGGTGAACGAGGCATTCGGAGCGCTGGGACAGATCAGAAGTACGTACGGAACGTATTACGTTTATGGCAATCATGACAAGGGGCGGTACTCAGAAACGTGTGATTTTACGGAAACTGAGCTTGAGGAGGCAATTACTGCAGCAGGCGTAGAAATTCTGGAAGACGCGACAGCTTTGCCCGGTGAAGATCTCTGCGTTTCCGGACGGCGTGACCGGTCGGATGCCAGGAGAGATGGGATGGAGCGGGAGCCGTCCCGGGAGCTTCTGGGAGATGTATCAGAACAGCGTTTTTGCATCGTGGCTGATCATCAGCCGCGCGATATGGATGAAAATGAAGCGGCTGGCTACGACCTGATGCTGTCCGGCCATACCCATGCCGGTCAGATGTGGCCAGTGGGGCTGATTACTACTTTGTCGGATAAAGATACGTTTAATTACGGAAGAAAAACATACGGTGATATGGAGCTGATTGTATCGTCAGGCATTGGAGGCTGGGGATATGCGTTCCGGACCGGAAAGCACAGCGAAATTGTGGTTGTACATGTGGCAGGGCAGTGATACAGAATGGCTTTACTGCTTGACTTCTATGGGGAAAAATGCATATAATGTCAGAAGAAAACGCTCGGAAATCAGGGTGTGCTGTGAATGGAACGTATGCCATGATGACGGATATCTGAGAAGTTGGAATCAGAGAAAAGGTTGAAATCAGAGAAAAAGTTGGAATCAGAGAAAAAGTTGAAATCACAGAAAAGGTTAAAATCAGAGAAAGAAGAGGTATGCTTATGAAATTTATATATCCTGCAATTATTCAAAAAACTCCATCCGGTACCTTTCGGGCAGTGTTTCCGGATCTTGCCTGCTGTGAGGCACAGGGAGATACGCTGGAAGAGGCTGTGGACGCTGCAAATGAAGCAGCCTATAACTGGATTGAACTGGAACTTTCAGAAGAAGGCGCTCATCTGCCTCCGGTTTCGGATGTGTCGGATTTAAAGCTTTCGGAAGGGGAAACCGTGCGCAATATCTGTGTAAACGTACGCCTGTCAGATGGCTGGGATGAGTAGCAGGGAATAGGTGCAAGATAAAACAGAGTAAAAAATAAAAGCAGAAAAGAATAAACTATAAAAATATGAAATAAAATAATAAATAGAAAAAATAATAAATAGAATAAATAATAAATAAAATAAGACGCAAAAAATAAGGGCTGCCGCACAAAACATAAATTTATACGGCAGCTCCTTTATTGTTTTATAATTTATTTTTTATTCGATTACTTTAATCCAGCCTTCCGGGGCTTCTAAGCGTCCCATCTGAATACCGGTCAGTGTATCGTACAGTTTCTTTGTCACAGGTCCCATCTCGGTCATGCCGCTTGGCATGCAGATTTCCTTGCCGTGATCCACAATTTTGCCAACCGGGGAGATTACGGCTGCGGTGCCGCAAAGGCCGCATTCTGCAAAATCCTTTACTTCATCGAAGTATACTTCGCGTTCTTCTACTTCAAGCCCCAGATAATCCTTGGCTACGACGAGCAGGGAACGGCGGGTGATAGACGGCAGGATGCTGTTTGACTTCGGGGTGACAACTTTGTTGTCTTTGGTGACAAACAGGAAGTTTGCCCCGCCTGTTTCCTCTACTTTGGTTCTTGTAGCAGCGTCAAGGTACATATTTTCGTCAAAGCCCTGGCGGTGTGCGTCCATAATTGCATAGAGGCTCATCGCGTAGTTGAGGCCTGCTTTGATATGGCCAGTTCCGTGAGGAGCCGCACGGTCGAAATCACATACGCGGATAGTCAGCGGTTTTACGCCGCCTTTAAAGTACGGGCCAACCGGAGTTGTGAAAACACGGAACTGGTATTCATTTGCTGGTTTTACTCCGATGACAGGGTCGCTTCCGAACATGTAAGGGCGGATGTAAAGCGTGGCGCCTGAACCATAGGGCGGAACGTAAGCAGTATTTGCTGCAATGGTCTGTACAACAGCATCAATGAAACGCTCCTTGGGGAATACAGGCATTTCAAGGCGCTTGCAGGATGCTTCCATTCGCTCGGCGTTGAGATCAGGGCGGAAGGTGACAATGCGTCCGTCTTCGGTTGTATAAGCCTTCATTCCCTCAAAGCAGGTCTGTGCGTACTGAAGTACGCCGGCACATTCGGAAATCGTTACATTAGCGTCAGAAGTAAGGATGCCGTCATCCCAGGCCCCGTTTTTATAATTAGCGACAAATCTTTTGTCTGTCGGCACATAGCCGAAACCAAGTTCCGACCAGTTGATGTTTTTCTTTTCCATACTGAACAGTCCTTCCTTTAGTAGTTTAAATAGCTGAATATTAATTAGTAGTAGTTTACGCCAGGTGTTTTGCTGTGTCAAGCGAAAACAGGGAAGTTATTTTTGATTTTCTGAAATAGGTTCAGGGTCTTTGGAACGGCTTTTTCCCAGGAGTGTTCCTCTTGTAACAGCGTCAGCCCCATATCGTTTTCGAATCTGGTCAATGGCTTCTTCCAGGCGCTTTTGCTTTTCTGCATTATGTGGCTGGCATGTGGCTCTTTGCCTGTTTTTTGCATATTTTTCCGGAAGGCTCTCTGTTGTGGAAAGACCAAGGTCAAACAGGGAGAGCTGTATAGGGGCGTCTTCAGGCAGCAGTTTGGAAGTGCGCAGGCCGAGAAGGCGAATCGGTGTTCCGTCCCAGAGCTCATCGAAAAGACGGCAGGCGTATTCGTACAGGACACCGGAAGTGGCATCCGGAGAAAAGAGCTGTGTCTGCCTGGAACAGGACTGGAAATTGTTGTATTTGATCTCAAGCGTAATCGTCCGGGCAAGCTGATGCGATTTACGAAGCCGTGAGGAAACCTGTTCAGAAAGCGAGAGCAGGATTTCTTTGGCATCTTCCGCAGTATCGGCATCTGTGGAAAGGGTCGTGGAATTACCGATGCCTTTCAGTTCATGGTTTTCCGCGTGCAGGATTGTGCTGTCAATACCGTTTGCATATTCCCACATAGTCTGTCCGTGACTTTTGAATTGCAGCTGTAAAAACGCAGGGTCCGTATGCGCCAGTTCGCCGATGGTGCGGATTCCGAGCTCCAGAAGACGCTGTGCGCTGCTGTGTCCGACCATGTACAATTCGCTGACCGGCAGGGGCCACATTTTCTGGGGAATTTCTTCCGGAAACAGAGTATGGACTTTGTCTGGTTTTTCAAAATCACTGGCCATTTTGGCGAGAAGCTTGTTGGGGGCAATGCCGATGTTTACCGTAAAACCGAGATCGTTTTTTATATGGTCAGCAATCTGGCGCGCAGCCGACTCAGCGGATGCGAAACGCCTGCTGATGGGAGCAAAATCCATGTAACATTCATCAATTGACACCTGTTCAAGGTCAGAGGTGTAGGTGTACAATAGTTGCATCAGCTCATGGCTGCGCTGGCTGTACAGTCTGCGATCCGGTGGAACGACCGTGAGCAGCGGATATTTCCGCAATGCGGAAGCAACGGGTTCTCCGGTACGGATTCCGTACTTTTTAGCCGGAATCGATTTTGCAAGGACAACGCCGTGCCTGGTTTTCTCATCTCCTCCGATAATCGCAGGGATTGTGCGCAGATCAGAGGCAGCTGGGTCTGACTGCAAACGGGCAAGAGCGGTCCAGCTCAGATAAGCGGAATTAACATCAATGTGGAAAATTGTACGCATAAAGGGGCTCCTTTTGGGGGATTGCGGATGGGGAATATCCGGACGAACCATAATAAAATACACAAAAACGGGGTTCCGAGATAAACAAGTCACCCCTTATTTTGTGTATTTTATCATGGTTCTGACTTTGAATAAAGATCGTAATGGTCTATGGGGGACAATATTTATCGTTTAGCATTTGAAAGGAGATTTTATGGAGAAAAATACATTTGAACGGATTTATGAAATTGTATGTGAAATACCGCGCGGAAAAGTGGCGACGTATGGACAGATTGCGGAGCTTGCGGGAAATAAAAGGCTTTCCAGGGTGGTGGGATATGCACTGCATGTGAATCCGGATCCAAAGCGGATTCCGTGCCATCGGGTGGTGAATCGAATGGGGGAGGTTTCGCAGGCCTTTGCATTTGGCGGCGGCAACCGCCAGGTGGAGCTGTTGGAGGCAGAAGGCGTAACGTTTCGGGACGGCAGGGTGATCATGGAAACCTATCAGTGGGAAAGAAGACTTTTTTGAATCGCTGCGACTGCGTTTTGTACGGTCTTGTGGCCCACGTTTACGGTAATGTGGGCGTATTTCTCGTAGAGAGGTACGCGCTGCTTATAGAGATCTGTCAGCGTCTGATCTGGTGCCAGGACGACGCCGCGCCGGGTCAGATCGCCCAGCCTTTTTTCGAGGATGGAGCAGCTGACCTTCAGATAGATGACGGTGCTGATTTCACGCAGATGTGCCATCGCTGCGGGGCAGTAGACAACGCTGCCTCCGGTAGCAATGATACTTCGACGGGCATCGATCTGACTGTTTACGCGATTTTCGATGCGGGTGAATCCTTCGTTTCCGGCATCCTGCATGATTTCCCAGAGCAATTTGCCTTCTTCCTTTTGAATCAGAAGATCTGAATCAATAAAATCATATCCCAGCACCTTGGCAAGTACGATTCCGATCGTACTTTTTCCGGCACCGGGCATTCCGATGAGGGTGATATTATCATTTGTCATAACAAAATCCTTATCCTAAAATTGCTCCGGCAGCGCCCAAAAGTCCTGCGCTTGCAGCGCCCATAATCAGGCCGGCCAGGATGACTCCGAGCATAACAGCAATGATACTGGACTTGAAATCCATATCAAGAAGGCTGGCAGCCAGTGTACCGGTCCAGGCGCCCGTTCCGGGAAGTGGGATGCCGACAAAGAGGAGCAGAGCCACAAAAAGGCCTTTACCGGCTTTGGCCTGCAGTTTTTTTCCGCCTTTTTCGCCTTTTTCGAGGCAGAAAGTGAAAAATTTCCCGATATAGGGCTTGTCCTTTCCCCAGATCAGGACCTTACGGGCAAAGAGATAGATAATTGGAACGGGAAGCATGTTCCCGATAATTGCTATAATATAAGAAGGAACAATGGGCAGTCCGAATGCAACAGCGTAGGGAATTGCTCCGCGCAGCTCAATGAGCGGCACCATGGAAATCAGAAAAACGATTGCGTAATTAAGCATAAATGCCTCCTTTTTTGTGTACTGTTCCATAGTATACACGAAAATGTCGAATTCGAACAGCCCCAAAATCAGAGACTTTGATGGTTTTGGAAGGAAAGCCCGTTAAGTGTTGCATTTTTATGCTGTTTTTGATATTCTGAATGCATTGATGGATAAAGGAAAGGAGCAATAAACTATGGCAAAACCGAAAATTCTTGTCGTAGGAAGTCTCGTGATGGATCAGATTGCCACCACGGAAGTTTTTCCGCGTGAGGGACAGACGGTACTTGGGGGGACATTTACAAAAGCACCCGGTGGAAAAGGTGAAAATCAGGCAGTGCAGATGGCACGTCTTGGAGCTGATGTTACGATGGTGGGAAAAATTGGCCGTGACAGCAATGGCGAAGAGATGGTAAAAGCCTGTAAAGAAGCGGGAATTCATACGGAACATATTCTGTATGATGAAAAATTACCGTCCGGATGCAGTGTAATTATTTTGGAGGAGGCTCCGGGAAAACAGACCGTAAACCGTATTATTGTACTTTCTGGTTCTAATATGAGCATTACACGGGACGACGTTGCATTTTTAAAAGAAAAGGTTGCAGAGTATGATCTGGTTGTATTGCAGCTTGAAATTCCAATGGAGATTAATGAACTGGTTGCCCGGTACGCATATGAAAAGGGTGTTCCTGTTATGCTGAATTCGGCGCCTAGCGCACCGCTTTCCGATGAGTTGTTGTCCCATCTGACGTATATTTCTCCAAATGAGCACGAGGCCTATGATATGGTCGGAATTCGGATTTCACATGAAGAGAAGGGTGTTAATATGGAGGAGGCAAAGGCGGCGACAGCGGCGCTGAAAGCCAGAGGGGTAAAAAATGTTCTGATTACGCTCGGTGATGCCGGAGCGATTTTAGATACAGAAAAAGACGGTGTATTTTACAGCCCGTGCGCGGAGAATGTTATGGCTGTGGATCCGACTGCTGCGGGCGATTCCTTTGTGGGAGCACTTTCGGTTGGGCTTAGCTGTGGCTGGGATTATGATGAGACACTGAAATTTGCGAACCATACTGCGGCGCTTACTGTGTCCGGGATGGGGGCAATGCCGTCTCTTCCGACGCTCGAGCGTGTGGAAGCGTTTCTGATGGAGCGTGTTGGCTGTGTGCCCGATACGTCTGTGCTGAAATCGTGACGGGATTTGAATACATTTTGGGGAGGCATTTGGTCTGGAGGAAAGATGGGAATCCTACATATTTTTTGCATGGAACTGAGGCAGTCCAAGGTTCCTGCGGACAGCTGGTGCCGGACAGTGCGCTCGGAAAGCTTTGGCTGACGGGAAATAAAAGGATTGCGTGGGAAGAGGATTTCTGATAAATTAAAAGGCAGGTTTTTGAAAGAGGGGCTGCAGTGAAATGACAATCAGCGAACGTATTTTTGAAATTTTAAAGAAAAAGGATATTTCCCAGAAAACATTTTCAAAACAGACCGGAATAGCAGAAAGTACGATCAGTGACTGGAAGCGGAAAAAGACGAATCCGGCAGCAGACAAGATTCTGGCAATCAGCCGGGCATTGGATGTATCTGTATATGATTTGCTCGGAGAAACAGTGTCTGATAAAACGTTTGGCGAAGAATGTATTGTTTTGGAACGGGATTCTGAGGAATTTGCTCTGTTTGTGCTGTACCGTTCCATGCGGCCCGGAGACAAAGAACGAATGCTGGGGTATGCGGAGGCTTTGCATAAACCGAGGCGTTGATTACTTATTATATGATAAAAAAGATTGCATGTCGCTTGACATGTATCTTTTTTTGTGATAATATCCGTATATACGAATTAAATATGTAAATACGGAAAAGGAGGGACGGGAAAAAGCAGAGGAAATACAAAAGATAAAAATCGAAAGATAAAAAGTAAAAGAGAACAATTTAAAATAACAGTCGAAAAAATAACACCAGGCGCGTTGGCAGAGCACCTGGTGTTGATGAAAGCATGTGAATTGATTTATGATTTGTCACTGTTGTCCGGCATTTGGCCTGGAATGAATTCAAGCAGATCTTCAATTTTACAGTCCAAAGTAGTGCAGATTCGTGCCAGCACCGCTGTATCGAGTCGAGTGACCTGGTTATTACAGTATTGATTGATCTGCGTCCGTTGCATTTCAGCACGATGGGACAATTTGTTTTTGCTGATACCGCGTTCTTCAATCAGCTCTGCCAATTTAATTTGAATAAAGCCAAAATTCTGTTCGTACATCCTATTACTACCTCTTCATACTTTCATATAAACTGTCAAAATGTGGAAAAATTTGACAATCATAGTGTATGAAATGTAGAATAGAAATATAAGTTCTGACAAATCTTGTCAGACTTCTTACACATGAGAAGGAAAACATTTACATCCGAGAAAATGTCAATGATAATGGCATTAAGATACACAGCCAGTTCCCGGATATTTTAAACGAAGGGAAAAATCAGAATAAACGGCCGTATTTTTGCTCGTGCTGGGTGATCGCCTGGCGGATCAGATAAAGAATTTCTCCATTGATGGAGCGGCCCTCATATTCGGCAAGACTTTTAAGCTTTTTGTGAGTATCTGAATCAATCCGGAGACCTAAATGTTTATCTTTTTCCATGACTATTCCTTTCAGCTTAAAATAAGTATATAATAAGTTATGTACTCTAGTACATTTTAAGTACATCTATAAAGAAATGTTTAAAATGGACTTGTTTTAAGTACGAAAAATCAAAGGAGGCGGCTGAGGATGTTTTGGCGGGATGTGAAAATTTGTATCCAGGAGGAATTTGCAGAAGAGAAAGGAAAGCCCACACTGTGGAAATATATGCTGGTTGTTACAGTAACGTCTTTGATGAGTACGACTGTTCCGGATATGCTGTGGAAATGGCAGGATAACCAAAAATATGTAACCATGACATACAAAGACCTGAATTCGGAATTGCAGGACCTGGAGGATTGTTTTCTCTGCGGGTCACATAATCGAAGTATGATGAGCTACTACCGCAGGATTGGCGGGATTGGAGTTATTTCTTTCAATGACTGGTATGTGACGGATTTTGAGTTGGCTTCAAAGAATCGTGTAGATGGCAGCAATGATTCTGATGGGAATGGTATTGCGACGGAAGCGTCAACTGGCAGAACACTGTTTGGCTTTGTAAATACAGGGAATATCAGGATACAGAAAGAAAGTATGTCTTTTGGACGCAGAGCTTCTGTGACAGTGAAATGGCCGGAGGGGCTTTTGCCGGATTTTACACTGCTGCAAGAGAACCTTTGTCAGCCATGTCTTGATAAAATACTGGAAAATCAGTCAATAAGAAAAAAGAAATATGATGATAGAATACCGGTACCGTTTTGTGTGGTAGATTTTGAGACATTAGAACTGTATTCACTCCAGGATTCACGGACAACTTTTTCAATCAGAGATTATTGGATAGAAGTGCGGGAAGTAAATGAAGGCCTGGAGATGAATGCATATTATTTGCCAACAGAGGAAAACGATGAGAGGATTCTGGCAGACCAGAATTCTGATGAAGAAGATTCGGTTTCTGCATCGTAAATTAATCGTCCTATTTTTAACAGGTATGTCTCCCCTATTATTATACGTATATACGAATAACATCTGGAAATACGTAATTATATAAATTTATTTTATAATTAAGTAAGAATGTACTGATTATGAGCAAAACAAATCACACCACGTAACTGTTTATGAAAACCTGGCATTGTGATAGTGGTTGGTTTTAAAACAGAAGATTTGTTTCCCGGCAGTTTACTTGCTGATAGAAGCGGATGGAAGCTCAGGGTTCACTGTTGTCAGCCATTTCGCTGGGGATAAATTCCAGCAGCTCTTCGATTTTGCAGTCTAAAGTGGTACAAATTCTTGCCAGGACTGCGGTATCGAGACGTGTGACCTGATTGTTACAATACTGATTGATTTGAGAACGTTGCATTTCTGCACGATGAGAAAGTTTGTTTTTGCTGATACCACGTTGTTTGATTAATTCTGCCAGTTTTATTTGGATGAATCCATAGTTTTGTTCGTACATTCTATAACTACCTCTTTTTGTAAATTATCAAAGTATTTGGAATAAATTGACAATTATAGTGTATGGAAAGTAGAATAGAAAGGTAAGTTCTGACTTCTCATGTCAGACTTCTTACACATATGGAAATATCTGTGTTTATGAGGAACGGATATACAAATATAGATTTAAGATATTCGGGATAATTGGCTGTGTTTTAAAAACATGGCATCAGATAAGAGGACCATATTTTTTCTCATGCCGGATGATTGCCTGGCGAATCAAATACAGTATTTCGCCGTTGATCGAACGGCCATCATATTCTGCGAGACTTTTTAGTTTCTTATGAGTATCAGAATCTATCCGCAGACCCAGGTGCTTATCTTTTTCCATAATCTTTCCTTTCAGTTAAAAATATGTTGAATTTTGTATTTTAGTACATTTTAAGTACATCTGAATTGTTGTGTTTGAAATGAACTTATTTTAAGTACGGAAAAAATGAATTTGCATGGCAGGAGTCTCGTGTATAATGCTCGGGACAGCTTTTGATATATATTTTTTGAGTGTGTACAGTTATTGAACTGGCAAGGTTCAATAAGGTATACCTTTTCGCTTCTTCGCATACATTGTAAAAATGGTTTCTCGGGGGATTTTTCCTTGAAAGAATATATAGAAGAGCGGGTGCTTGGAACGGCAAATTATATTATTGAGAGTAAAGCAACAGTAAGAGATGCAGCGAAGAAATTTGGAATCAGCAAGAGTACGGTACATAAAGATATTACAGAGCGTCTTTCGCAGTTGAATCCTGCTCTGGCTAGGCAGGCACGGGCTGTACTGGATGTAAATAAGTCAGAACGGCATATCCGGGGCGGAATGGCGACAAAAGAAAAATACTTACATATGTAATATTGATATAAAAGAGCTGCCGCTTTACGGTTTTTTTATCGTTAAAGCGGCAGTTTTTCATTTTTCGTAGTGTGCGGCGTTTGTGCACATGGCAAAAGAAAATTCAGATATAATTGGTTGTGTCAGGTGTTGCCGGAAGACAAGACCGGGCTTTTGTTATATTTATCTTTGAATTATTATATTTTCAAGAGAGAAAAGGTACTTTATACTTAGTTTACGGCAGATAATGTCAACAGACAGGAGAGATCGAAAATGGAATACAATAAAAGAAAGCCTCTGCTTCTGCTGGCAGGATTATTTCTTGTTCTCTGTGGAGTGGTTGCTGCGGGATATCCGCTTGCAGCGGATTTGCTTTTTTCGCGGCAGGCAAAGAAAGAGATTGAAGACTACAAAGAGGCAGTCCTGCACGAAGAAAGCGGAAAACTGCAGGATATGTATGAAAGGGCACAGCAGTACAATGAGGCTTTATATCAAGGGGAAGCGGTATCAGTAGCAGGTTATGGAGATTTGCTGGCTGTGACGGATGCAATCGGCTATCTGGAAATACCAAAGCTGAATGTCTATCTTCCTATTTATCATGGGCTGGAGGAGGAGACACTGCAAAAAGGAATTGGTCATATTCCGGAGACTTCACTTCCCGTAGGAGGAGCGTCCACCCATTGCGTATTATCCGGACACAGTGGTTTGCCAGCGGCAAGGCTTTTGACAGGGCTTGATGAGATGGAGGAGGGAGACAGGTTTTATCTGCATGTATTAGATCAGACACTTGCTTATGAAGTGAATCAGGTTACGGTCGTTCTTCCGGAAGAGACAGAGCAGATTCGGATTGCAGAGGGAAAAGATTATGTGACATTGCAGACGTGTACGCCGTATGGTGTGAATACGCACCGACTTTTGGTGCGGGGAGAGCGTACGCTTTATATGCCCCAGGCGGTTAGCGTGCGTGCGGCACAAGAAGAAAAGACAGAAGAGACCGGAATTCCAATACAGATGGTATTATGGATTGTGACAGCGGCGGCAGCGCTGCTTGTGTTGCTTGTGGCAGTTTTCATTTTGATGAAAGAGATTAGGAAGAAGTAAAATATGTGGGGAATCCGGACGAGCCCTGAGCAAAGATACAAAAACGGGGTTCCGGACAAAGAAGTCACCCATTATTTTGTATCTTTGATCAGGGCTCTGGCTGCAGATGAATTGTTTTTTATGCTTACTTTGAAAAATATAAACATTATATAAGGAGAGAGAGCAGTGGGAAAATCAGGATGGAAGGGTGTGGCAGGGGGCGTCTGGATGGCGTCGCTGCTGGTTTTGGGAGGAGTATCGGTACAGGCACAGAACGAAGGCTCTGTTGTGCTGCAGATGCCGCAGGAAGCGGTTGGTGCGGAAGTGACGTTGTATACGGTAGCAGATTATACGGATTCTGAGGGATATGTATTTCAGGATACGTTTGCAGAAAGCGGAATCGTGATTACTGATTTACGTGACAGCTTACAGATGCAGGCAGCGGCAGAGAGCCTGGCGGTTTATGCAGTTGAGCAGAAAGTGGAGGGACAAAAAGAGCAGGTAAGTGAGCGGGCGGAGGCACGTTTTGAAAAGCTCACGCCGGGGCTTTATCTGAGTGCACAGACGGATGGTTTTCAAAGTGTGGTACTGCAGCCGGCGTTGATACCGGTACCGTATCTGACAGAGGATGGGAGCGGTTCAGTATATGATATCGTGATTTCACCGAAGTATTCTGTGCCGGGAGGTGCAGTGATTGCCACGAAGACGGATGAAAGCGGAACTGCATTGGGACAGGCACATTTTGTACTGCAGAAAAAAATATATGCGGCAGATGGAAATGTTCCGGACAATGCGGCAGCAGAGCTCGATGAGAATGGTGTTTTTTATTGGAAGGATTTTGATGCAGATCTCGTCTCAAATGAAAACGGACAGATTGTGCTGAGTGATCTGGCAATGGGAGTTTACCGCCTTAAGGAAACCCAGGCGCCGTCCGGCTGCATTTTGAATACAACTCCGCATGAGTTTGTAATAGAAAGGCCGGGAACCGTAGTGGAGGCAGAAGGGATATATCAGGAAGAATCAGGGGCAGTGGCAGCGGTGCAGATTGTGAATCAGAGAACAACCCTGCGCGTCCATAAAGTGGATGGCGAAGGGCAACCTGTTGCGGGAGCAAGACTGGTAGTTAAGGATGCAGACGGGCAGATTATTCTGGATGAAAATGGAAATGCAAAGTATTCTTTTGTGACAACCGATCAGCCGTATGAGCTGAAAGGACTGGCAGCTGGCGAGTATTATATCAGCGAGCTTGAAGCGCCGGACGGTTATACAGTTGCGCAGGATGTAAAATTGACGCTCAGCGATGCTGCGGATACGGTCAATGAGGTTACGATGGTAGATGAACGGCAGGAAGAGACGCCGGGGCGCCTGATTGTGACGAAAGAACTGTGCGATCTGAACGGGGAACGTCTGATGGTGGAAGATGCCCTGTTTTATGTAGCATTGTTTGCAGATGCCGAAAGACAAAACCGTATCAGTGATGTAGAGACACTTCACTGTCAGCATGGCAGCAGCACTTCTGTTACCTTTGATAACCTTGAGGTGGGAAGGAAGTATTATGTTGGTGAGACGGATGCATTTGGAAATCACATCGAAAGCGGCCTTTATGAAGATTGCCTGTTTGTCCCGGAATATCCGGATGGGTATGAGATCAGCCTGACGGAAGGGCAGGAGGGAAGCATAGTCCTGCGGAATGTATTCCACGAGATTCCGCATGGATACTACTATGAGGGTGAGCTGACGATTACGAAAAAGGTCCTGAAAGGTTCTGTGCCGTACGGTATTGATCAGGTCTTTTATGCGGCAGTCTATACGGACAAAAATTATACGGAGCAATACGGAGAATTGATTATGCTCGATATGGACGGAGCCGATACCTTGAGCGTGACGGTTCCGGTATCCCTCGGGGCTGCTCCGGATGTGGAAGTGGTTTATTATGTGGCAGAGACGGATAAAAACGGAAAGGTGTATGACAGAGCTTCCCGGCTGGAGTTTGCTGTGTCGCTGGATAAGACCAGTGTACGGATGTCCTCTGTAAATTCGTCAGAAGAGGTGACAATTACCAATACATATCCGGAAGAGACAAAAGAAAGCGAACCGGAGAATCCTGTTGTGGAAAATAAAAATAGCACTCATACAGGTTCTTCCACTGTGCGTACGGGCGATGAAACGCCAATTATGGAATATTTGTTTGCATTAGGAGCAGCCCTGGTATTGTCCTTGCTTTTGGTGATGTGGAAAATAGGCCGGAAAGCAAAAGAACAGTAATTCACCGGAAATTAGAGATTTATATTTTTGGAAAGTTTTATTTGGGAAACGTGATTTTGTGTTTTCTGTTTGTCTGCTGTTGAGCAGGTAAGCGGAAAACACATTTTTATTGCAATGTAGTAGCAAATATCTGAATATTCCGATGTCACAGCAATGTTGCAAAATGGTGACAAAAATTCAAAATATCACCGATTTTCCGGGGACAAGCTTGTAATATATAACGGAAACTTGTATAATATTGTAATAATATACAGGAAAAAGAATCTGGAGAAAAGCACAGTGAGAACTATTTTAATTGCAGATGATGAAAGAATTGAAAGAAACGGAATAA
>CAOJHI010000032.1 GCA_948436005.1 uncultured Lachnospiraceae bacterium | reverse complement strand
AGCACCTCCCGTAAAATCCGTTCCTGTTCTTTCGGATCCATTTGCCGCAGCAGCTCCAAATTCTTTTCCCTGTCCCGTTCCGCCGCTGTTTCTTGCATTCCTGCTTTTAAACGGGCCAGGTTCTCTTTCAAATCGCTCTTCTCCTTTTGTGCCCTTGTTTGTGCAGCAGCCGCACGCTCTGCACGGGCACGTTTTTTCGCCTTGCGCCCTGCCGCCACCGGAACAATCGGTGTTACGGTCACGCCTGACATCTTTGTTTCCTCAAATGTTTCCAGCTCTTCTTCCGGATTCTCACTGTAATCACGTACAGCACCGCTGTTTTCCAGGTAATCCGTGAGCCGGATTTCCAGACATTCCTTCCGGTAGCCCGTATCGGCGATTCCATATGCAGCAGCCGTCAGTCCTACGGCCAAAGCGCCCATCCAGAAATACAGATTGCCAGTCAAAAGCTGCCCGCCGCCACGCACTACATATACACTGCCATATGCCGCACACAGCAAACTTACAACAAGACAATACGCACCAATACGTTTCCAGCGGTGCAGGCTCATACCCCAGTACCGGTACTCGATCATTGCTTTCTGAATCAGGGCTTGTACATCACCGACTTTTTCATTCAAGTGTGAACAATATTGAAACCGTTGTCTTAATTGCTGTATAAATCTTCCGTTTGCTTCACCAGTATTCTTTGCATCTCTGATCATTCTGTCGTAAATTTGTTTCAGAATCATTTGACTTGCCACGCCTACAAGGCACGCTGCTCCTAGTACATACAGTAATAGATTTTGTTCCATGATGAACTTTAACATATGGAATCCCCCTTTTTAATTATCTCTGAGCACTGCAACCCAAAATCTTTCTGATTTCGGACGGACACATTTCGCGTCCACGACGGCGCCTGTCGCCGCAATCGCTCAAGTATCGCCATTATAGCCGGAAAAAATTCATTTGCAAAGCGAAATCGTTCGACAAATTCACGGTAAAACCGACGATTCTCAAGGGGAAAATAAATCTCCGCCGGACAGAAAAAAAGGAATGAAGTGTATCTGCTCCATTCCTCTTATCTGAATATTTTTTCTTCACCTGTAAAAATATCCTTCTATTGTATCAGCATTAAAAAGTACAACCATTAAAATGTTCTCTGTTATAAAGGCACCTTTCTGCGCTTAAGGTAACTTTCCGATCAGCTCCGCTGCACCAGTTCTTCCACCAGCCGCATACAATGCTGGGCCGCCTTTCGTTCAAAGGTCGGATAATCCTCCGTGGCACTGTCATCTGCCTTGTCCGAAATTGCACGGATTACCACAAAAGGTATCTGGTTCAGATACGCTGCCTGTGCAATTGCCGCACCCTCCATCTCTGTACATAATCCGTGGAACATTCCACTGATGCGTTCCTTAACCTCTTTATCTGCCACAAACTGATCTCCACTCACCACACGTCCGGCAAATACCGAAATCTCCGGATTGACCTCCCGGCACACCTTTTCAGCCAGGGCTGACAATGTTTCATCTGCGGTAAAAGAAAACACATCCATCTGCGGAATCTGCCCCGGCTCATAGCCAAAATTCACCGCATCCACATCATGCTGTACCAAATCCGTAGAAATCACAATATCCCCAATATCAATGCGGGCATCCAGGGACCCTGCAATCCCTGTGTTAATCACTGCCTCCACCTGAAATTCATCAATCAGAATCTGCGTACAGATCGCTGCATTCACTTTACCAATGCCACTTCGCACTACTACCACCGGGCAATCATGCAAAAGCCCTTCGCAAAAATCCATCCCGGCCTTTTGAACCTCGCGCTGAATATTCATGCTCTTCTTAAGCCCCTCTACCTCAATCTCCATTGCGCCAATAATTCCTGTTTTTCTCATGTGTGTAACCTGTTCCTTCCTTAATATATATTGTTTCATTCTACTGTTATTTTATCATTATTGACCTGTTCCTTTGGAACCTTTCTGTTTTGTTCCTTTGCGATGTTCTTTATCTTATCATATTTTTTATCCTGTTTCACTATCTTACTATATTTTATCGATTTATTTTTCCTATGCTTATATGCATTGCTTACATACATACTGCTTAGATTTTGCAATATCTATGCATGGTGTTTTATGCTTAAATTCCCTATTGATTCTATGATAAAAAAACGATATACTTTGTGAAAACAGAGAACGTACTTTGCCGTTTTACTGCTTTTACAGAAAACACAGGAGGAACATTTTATGACAGTATACAAAACACGCGGTGTCTGCTCACAGGAAATTCATTTTGAACTGGATGGGGATACCATCAAACACGTAGAATTTATCGGCGGTTGCTCTGGCAATACCCAGGGCGTTGCCAGACTTGCAGAAGGCATGACCGTATCAGAAGCCATCTCCCGTCTCCAGGGAATCCGCTGCGGCGTACGCCCCACATCCTGCCCGGATCAGCTGGCAGAGGCTCTGAAGCAGGCACTCGAAGAAAAATAAACTCTCTCATTGCATTACAGTATAAAACAAAGCTGCCTCACCGGAAAAAATACCGTTCGGGTGCTGTTTTTTCACGAAACACCCTATCCGGTATCTTTCCTTTTCCGTGCGGCAGCTTTTCCTTTTCTACAGCCTACCAGTAAATTGTGATCAGATAAAAATTATCGTCTGTATGATAACGGTAATTCCACGAATTTACGCCATTTATTTCCATCAGATACTGTCCCGGATCATCCAGCAGGTTTCCTTCAAACAATTCATACCGCGCTGCATCATACGCTTCCTGGCTGCCGAACTTCATCACAATACTGCTTTCCCCATTCCAGACAGAATTCATCAACGCATCATGCAGCGTATTGTAATCATAATTTTCATAATACCTGCCATTGCGTTTATAATAGTTATACGCATCAGAGGTACAAGGCGGCAGCTCGACCGAATCTCCGGGCTCATGTGTCTTAAACAAATCATACTCTGTACAGCACAGATAATTATAATTCTTCGTCTGTCCCGCATCTACTTCATCCATCTGATTCGCAAACACCGGGTCTCCCCACGTCACATCAACATAATAGTACAAATCATCAATCCGTACCATATTCCATCCGTGATCACCACCGTTTTTCGTCCGTCCTGTAATATAAGTACAAAACAGCCCCATCCGGTGCAATATGTACTGAAACGCTTTGGAGTATCCTGCACAAACAGAAGTATGGTACAGTAATGCGCTCTGAATGCTCTGGGAATCTGCACTCTGTGAGCTGTATTCCACTGTATCAATCAGATACTCATACACGTATTTTATCTTCTCATAAGTGGATGCCTCCGGGGAAATCTGACTGATGCACGCATCCGCAGCCGCCTCCAGCTTTTCTCTCATCGACTCCCGCGCCTCCACTGGCACAATAATCTCCAGTTTGTAGGAAACCACGTCCCCGGTAATACCCGACTGCTGTACCTGAGCACTGCTTCCAATCCAGAAAATCTCCGGATGGTCTGCCAGCATCCCATAATATACCTTCCAGAAATCATCTACTCCGATCTTTGACAGAAAATCTCCGGAATCCTCATTCTTCATCACACGCACATAAATTTCCCGATACGCTTCATGCAGCTCTTCCGGAAGATGGTCATAATAATATTCCTCCACCCCGGTCACAATCCCGCTCTCCATCGCCGCATTGTCCCAGCCTTCCACCCCTGACCCGGAAAACTCATATTTCACACGCTTCACCACACCGCAGCCGGAGATCGAAAAGCTCCCTGCAGCTATCACCACAAAAGCTGCAATCACTATGATAACCCGCCAAATATCCCTGCTTTTTCTGACCTGCATATCTTCTGATTCCTTTCCGTACTTCTTTTCTACTTATGGGTATTGTCTCTATTTTATCACTGAATAAAAAATTTCACCACTGAATTTTGCAGTGTATTATTCTATTTTAAATGATATCTTGTTTCTTCTTTTTTACTGCAGAACTAGTAACTCAATGCATTCAGGGCATAAAAAAAGCGTGTGATCAGCTTTCCATAGCTCCACATGCCTTCCAAGTGTTTAATAATATATAATTAGGAAATATTCTTTTCTTAGCTTTTCGATATTGTTCTTCGGCGGAAAATCCGCCGAAGGCTACAAAATGCAAAGTAGCATACCAATTATATAGAATGTTATTGTATTATGTATTTGAAGTATGTTTTGTTTTATCTTTTGTATTTTATAGTATATCTTTTGTGAAAATGGTTATTTATATTTTATGAAACCCATAAACCGTCACTATAATTGACAGTTGACTCTACCTTGCCTCCTTGCATTACCGTATGTACTCCATATACCCGGAAATAGTAACCATGAGCAACGGAATACGTCTGACTGTTCGACACCATATTTGTTTTTTTCAAAGTTTTCGGACCAAGAGTCGCTATATGCACCCATCCGCTTTCATCCGATTTTAATCTCTGCAAATGCAGCGTAACTTTAATTTCATCTACATTTTGGTAAGCTACAGTTTCCCCGCTCATTTTTACTTGGCCTGAACCTGCAAGCGAAACACGGGCAGTCCCACTACTGAGATATGCTCCTCTAGCCCATGGATACACCGTACTTTCCACCTCACTTTTATCTGTAAGAACAGATCCATCTACTACTTTCCCAAGTGATTCATTGGCAGCAGTTACATGAACTGTACAGAATAAAAGACATGTTAACAATGACAACACTAATAATACCTGTCTGATCTTTTTCATATTGCTCCTCCTTCTTATATCCATTTACATAATACAATAAAATATCAATAAATAAAAATCCGCAATATTTTTATAAAAGAACCATATATTTTACTATATTTTTCATCTCTTCCAATGGTAGTTTTCCATTTAACATATATTTACATTTATTAAATTGAAATTTTGCTGCATAAGCCTCCTCTTCTTCATTCAAATTAATCTCCCATATTTCTACTTCAATATTTTGTTCGCTTTTTACTTTTGCTTGCAACACTGCATCACTATCTACAGAATAATAACCAACTATATCGTCTTCTCCACTCTGCATTATTACTGTAAAACTCTTTCCTCCATAATTATAAAAAACTATAGCTCCCAAACTATCGTCCATAAGCTTAAATTCCTGATACTCCATCTCTTCCGGAGTATAGGCAAATGTAACACAAGCAACCCCTAATTGATTACGGATATTTTCCATTGCTGCTGTTTCTTCACTTACTTTATTCTGTTGTTCAGTCTCTGCATCCAAATTATCTTATCTGAAAAAGATCTGAATCCCATATTTCCCGCTATGCCACCTACAGCTTTAAAAACCGATCGCCTGTTAGCTTCACCTATCTCACCAAACCCAAAAAACAACACCATTACAGCTGCTGCGACTCCACCATACCGAATTGCCCTTGTTCTCTTCTTCTTTTTTAACTCGCATGCTACACGATCTTCTTCCATCCCGCTGCTAAGCGTCAACGCATGCTTATCTTTCTCACCATGCACCGCACATGCTGTTTCTTGACTTGCGTCCCTATCATCCTGCTCGATGTTATTATTTTCATCATTGGCCAGCTTCTCAGGTATGCCGGCTTCTCTGTTAATACTTCCACTAATTGTTCCAACCTGTGTAATGATACTTCCTCTTCCTATTCCTAAATTAATGCTCCCACCTACTTTACCAGTTTCTGAATAAATATTTCCATTCACGGCTCCTAGCTTTGAGCTAATATTTCCGTGATTTGTTCCGTCTCTCGAATAAAAATTATCACTAGCTATGCCAAATCCTGAATGAATATGCCTGTTACCCGCGTCATCGCTGATCTCCTCCTGCCAAAGCCTCAGTCTTTTCAATTCCCTTACAATAGAAGCAAACATTCCTTCCGGGGCATCGATTCCTTGTAACCGGGGATCGTTGTTTAATCGTTCTTCCAATACATCTGCCGCATCCTGCATGCTTTTTCTGAGAAATTGGTCAAGCTCTGAGTCTTCCAGGATTGTTTCATCGATGTCGAATTCCACGATTTTTTTGTCATGTTCAGTTTTTTTGTTTTCATCCTTCATCGAACAGGCAAGTCCCTTCTTGACTTTTTAGTAATAGCGGGTAAACTGTAAATAACAAAATATTCTGAAACTGGAGGACGTTATGAAACGAATCGTACTTACCGGCGGCGGTACAGCCGGACATGTCACTCCGAATATCGCGCTTTTGCCACATCTGAAGAAACTCGGCTACGATATTCAATACATTGGTTCCTACGACGGCATTGAGAAAAAGCTGATCGAAGAGCTCGGCATATCCTATCACGGTATTTCTTCAGGGAAACTGCGCCGCTACTTCGATATCAAGAATTTCTCAGATCCATTTCGCGTAGCGAAAGGCTTTTTCCAGGCAAAAAAATTGTTAAAACAATTAAAACCCGACATTATTTTCTCAAAGGGTGGATTTGTAACAGTACCTGTCGTACAAGCGGCAAAAACGCAGCATATTCCGGTTATTCTTCATGAATCAGATATGACGCCCGGACTGGCAAACCGTCTCGCGCTTCCTGCTGCCTTAAAAATATGCTGTAATTTTCCTGAAACTGTTTCACATCTCCCGGAAGGAAAGGCTGTCGTAACCGGATCGCCGATCCGTGAGGAATTGCGCCATGGCAATCGTCTGTCAGCTCTTCAATTCTGCGGATTTACTGCTGATAAACCGGTACTTTTGATTATTGGAGGAAGTCTCGGCTCTGTTGCAGTCAATCAGGCGATCCGCAGCATTCTCCCGGAACTTTTGCAATCATTTCAGGTGATCCATCTGTGCGGAAAAGGCAATCTGGATCCCTCTTTAAATGATACATCCGGTTACGTACAATACGAATATATCAAAAATGAACTGGCTGACCTCTTCGCTCTTGCAGATATAGTCGTTTCCCGCGCCGGGGCAAATGCTATCTGCGAATTATTGGAGCTACGAAAGCCGAATCTTTTGATTCCTCTATCCGCTGCTGCCAGCCGGGGAGACCAGATTCTAAATGCTGCTTCTTTCCAAAAACAAGGCTTCAGTGTAGTACTTCAGGAAGAAGACCTGACTTCAGATCTGCTTCTTGACCGTATTCTGAACCTTTATGAAAACCGCCAGACGTATATCAACGCAATGGATAAAAGTAGTGCCAGCAATGCAGTTGACACGATCGTCGCTCTCATCGAAACCATTGTAAATAAATAATCATCAAAAAATCCCTTCTCCTGTTTTATTGTTTCAGAAAGAGAAGGGATCTCCTTTGTTTTTAAAGCTTACGTTCTTTGTATTCATCTCCGAACTTTTCTTTGATGTATACCCGTGCTCGGTATAATCTCGCTCTTAAAACGCTTTCTGAAACACCAAGTTTATTTGCTGCCTCCGCATAGCTCATTCCATCTACACAGCAAAGGATCAGCACCTCATACCATTGCTCATTTACTGCCTTGACTTCCCGGAATATCCTTCCCGCTAAGTCACGACTATACATCTTTTCCTGGTATAACTCCAAACTTTTTTCTACGAGATTATTTCCATCTACTGTAACTGAATTCGTTGAGAGGACCTCTTTTTTGGTCTGGGCCATTCTCATATAATCAATTACAGCGTTATTGGTACAACGAATCAACCATGCTTTTACGAAATCCGGCGTAACACGTTCCATATTAGTATAAAATGCAATAAATACCTTCTGGCAGATCTCCTGAGCAACCTGGAAATTACCGATTTTATCCATGGCAACTTTAACTACAAGACTTCTATACTTTAAATAATATTCCTCAAAATCCCTATTTTTCATTTCTCTATCCCTTTTATGAACATTATGTTCTATTTTTCAAACAAACTAAGAATTTCTTTTTTGTCATCCTCAGTCAGTTCTCCCGGTCGCCAGGTTACATTTACTGTGTCATTCTGATATCGCGGTATGATGTGCATATGAAAATGAAATACAGTTTGTCCTGCTGCTTCTCCATTATTCTGCACAAGGTTAATACCATCCGCATGCAAACCCTCCTGCAGTACTGCCGCAATCTGCTTTGCTAATATCATTACTTTTGAAGCTGTTTCATCTGATAATCCGAACAAATTTGCCGCATGTTTTTTAGGAAGTATAAGAGCATGCCCTTTTGAGGCCGGACAAAGATCTAAAATTACACGGAAATTTTCATCTTCATACAAAGTAGCTGATGGAATTTCTCCATTCGCTATTTTGCAAAAAATGCAATGTTCTTCCAAATAAAATTCCCCCTTCTTTCTTTTTTATAGTAAATATAGTTCAAATCGAAATTACAATACACCCTACTAATCCATTATAATAGTAATAACCTAACAATACCTCATAGCTAATACTATAAAAACTATGTCGGAAATTGTCAACAAATTATCATTGCTATTTTGTTGATATAATGCTACACTTTGTATCGTTGTTCTCACACGATATTATTAGTTGCAACATCACCACCCATCCTGTTTATTATAATACCAAAGGAGTCTACCAAATGAAAAGCTCAGTTTCACCCTTTGAAAAAACCACCAGAGAAAACAGCATGTCCGACTCTTTTTCTGAAATTGACTATCTAAACTGTATTTCCACACTTTCTCATGAAGTCAAAAATCAGCTGACTCTTATGGATAGTTCTATGCAGCTCTTATCCAAAAAGTATCCGGAAATAGCGGTCTCGCCACTGTGGCAGCAAATCTGTCAGGATCTTCAGGAAACATTTCGTGTTCTGAAAACAGCCTGCTCTTTTGCCAAAAGCAAAAGTCTTTATCAGGAACCGATTCACATAAACTCATTTCTCGCAAAGACAGTTCATTCCTTTTCTTCGATGATGCACGAAAAAGGGATCTGTTTTGATGCAGTATTTGACGACTCCCTCTCCTCCGCATTTATTTCTGCCGATTCGACTAAACTAAAAGAAGTTCTTACAAATCTGATTCTCAATGCTGTGGATGCACTGTGCATAAATAAACCAGACTCTTTATCGAAAAACCGCTGTATCTCGCTTTGGGCCAATTTAGACAGCCAAAATCCCTCCTGCCTGAATATTCATGTAAAAGATAACGGTTCAGGAATCCCTGATGAATACCTTCCAACCCTCTTCGACCCTTTTATTACCCATAAATCAAATGGTAATGGACTCGGTCTTTTCATCGTCAAAAATATCATAGAACAGCATGGCGGTTCTATCCATGTCAAAACATCATCCAGTGGAAAGGATACTTATACGGATTTCTGTATACAACTTCCGCTTATTCAAGTATAGCCCTTATACAGCTTGTCCCCTGTTCCATATCTATCCTTCATTCACCAGATATGGTTTTCCAAGGTTTTCCATTTTTCTTTTCCATACTACCACAAACACCCCGTTTTTACAAGCAAGAAGCGTTTTTCATACACTAATACCCGGATAATTCTTTACAATAAATAAAATCATTTATAACTTACACGCTTTTTTCTATACAAAATCATCGCCAATAAAAAGCCAGTCGCCATACCACCTATGTGCGCCCAGTTATCCACACCTCTTATTGTCAATCCTTCTGCCACTGATAATCCTGCCATCAAAAACAACCGTTTTCCGGAATAGTCCTCTAATCTGCCATGATTGCGCAGAACAATCCACAGAAGAGCGCCGACAATTGCAAATATTGCGCCGGAAGCTCCGGCAGATACCGTAGCTTTGCCCACCCGCCAGTCAGACCAGATTGACAAGACATTACCGGCAATCCCTCCAATAAAATAAATCAGAAGATATTTCATCTTTCCCGCCTCTTTTTCCAGGACATCTCCCATAAAAATAAGTACGAGCATATTGTAAACAAGATGCTCTGCACCAAAATGCAGAAACATGCATGTCACTAATCTATAATAATGCCCGCCTTCAAGCACTGCCGTCGTATAATTTGCTCCGTGTCTTATCATAAAAACCGGATCTTCTGTATCTCCGATCAAACTAAGCGCAATAAACATTATAATATTGGCAGCCACAATCGTCAGATTTACTACCTGTCTGGAACGAATAAATGAACGTAACTCCTGCATAGCTTTCCTTTCTGTAGGCTGTTTCTCATCTCTATGTAATAATTCAGAAATATTATCCAGCCTATTGTAACAATTTCCTGGTCACAAAGCAACGATCTATTATCCATTTATTTTAAATATTGATTGGAATCTTTTCAACTGATATAATCGATATACTATTATTTTTATGACTTTTTTACCACAACGCTATTTTAAGGAAAACTATATGAATCATATTGCTTATATTAAATTAATTGAAGAACTTTCACTGAATGCATGGCCTTCTCACAAAGTAGAATTGTATGACGGATGGCTTATTCGTTTTTCGTACAATTATACCCACCGTACAAACAGTGTGGAACAAATTGGGGCCTCCCTGCTTCCGGCAGAAGAAAAAATTGCCTACTGCGAACAAATCTACAAAAATTACCACACACCTTCTATCTTTAAAATCAGTCCTTTACTGGAACCAAGCTTTGATCACCTGCTTGCATCACATGGTTACGGAATTCAGCATACCACAGAAGTAATGGCTATGGATTTCTCCCAATTCCAGGCAGCTCCTTCTTCTGTTCAATATGAATATTATGAACCAGACTCTGGTCTTACCGCCTTCTTTACTGCGCCCGGTGATGTTACAGTTCAGCTTCAAGATCGAATTACAGATGAATGGATTAGTTCACTTTTCAGCCTGAATGGAACCACAAACCCAGCTCACCTCCAGGTTGTTCCTTCCATGTTCAAAGCGATTCCGAAGGAAACAATTGTTGCAAGTATCCGAATCCATGGCCGTATGGTTGCCTCAGGTCTTGGAATTTTAGACCGCAGCCACGTCGGACTTTATGCAATCTATGTCGACGCCTGCTTCCGCCGACAAAATTTTGCAAGAGCCATATGTACCACCATCCTCCAGGAAGCCCAAAAAAAGGGAATGACGCATGCATACCTACAGGTAGTCCAGGGAAACAATCCGGCAAAACATTTGTACCGTACGCTCGGTTTCCGTGATCTTTACACGTACTGGTTCCGTGTAAAATGACACATAAAACTGACATGGTCTTTATTCTTTTATGTCCTGACGGAAAATGGTGCTATGCGATATTCTATTTCTGCAAATGCAATAATATCCCCTTCCTGAATTATTTTTTGTTCCTGCGGGCGGAGTCGCTCGCCGTTACAAAATGTTCCGTTCCTGCTGTTTAAATCTTTCACGCTACATCCTGCTTCATTTGGTATGATCACTGCATGTATTCTGCTCACTGTAGGCGAATTTAAAAATACATCTGATTCACCCTTCATTTTTCCTATGTGAACCGGGTCTCTCCCTATCACAATATCCGGATATTCTACAGCTTCGTTACTCCGCTGCACACAAATAAGCCGTATCTGTTTTTCATGATAATCCGGTACAAGACAACACGTTTCTTCTATTGGATCTTCCTCTTTTTCTATTGTGTTTTCATACATTTCCTCCTGTAAAAACCGATACAGTTCCTCATCTTCTGCTTCAGCCCAATGGTTTTTCCTCTTCTTTTTCTTCTCTTGTATTGTATGCCAATGCTTATTGCACAGCGTTTCCGCAGAAATTATCAAAAAAAAGATGCCCCCCGCTTCCGTTACATCCAACAGCCCGAAATAATATACTGCTTCGAGCACTGCAGTAAAAAGTAAACCGGAAAGAAACACTGCGGGATGAATGACTGAAAACAGCTGATCTGAGAATTTCTCTGCACGCGCATTTTGATCTCTACGCTTTTTATGTACCACCTCATACTCATCCTCTACTTCCTTTTTATTCTCCTTTCTTTCTGTGTAACGCTGATTTATACTATGGTTCGTTCCTATAGGAGCTCGTACCTCCGTAAAATCTTCAGACTGTACTCTGTCATTTTTATTTTCTCCATCCTTTGGTGACAACAGAATACCTTTTAACAACTCCTGTAAACTGAAATTCTCTTTTAATGCTTCCTGATAAAAACTGTATCCGATTTTTACTGCCTGACCATCAGCATGTTCCAGTCTTTTTAAAACAAATTCTGCTAATAAAACAATAGATTCCTCCCGGCAAACGCAGGGAACATAACATAAATATACGCTGCCTCGGTCAGGGCCCAGAAAAATATACTGAGGCGCAAATAAAATCTGCGCCGGATTCAGCAAATATTTCTGTAGTTCTTCCAGGATATTTCTTATCCCTGTCAGTAAAAAAACAATATCCTGATATCCCATTTTCTTTTTCTCAAATATGCCATCTAAAGGCTGTAATGATGTGATTTCATAATTAAGCTGCAGCATTCCGTCTTTTTGGGAACTATGAAATGATAAAAGGCCCTGTATTTTATTTTGCTCCAGCATACGTCTTTGATAGCTGTCCTCTTCTATTTTTTCGGAAACCTCCAGTATCAGATAATTATTTTGCAGATCTCTTTTATACTCTGTTTTCAATCATTGCCTCCTGTCAGTACATCCCTGATTCCTTTTATTTTACGAATCATATCTGCCGGATTCAAAACTTTTGCATGCCATGCTCCCCTGACTGAGAACCTGTTCCCGGACAGATACCCCATACTGAACCCAGGCATCGGATATGTTCCCTGCCACACTGCATTCACTTCTTTTTTCCCAACAGTTACACTCCGGTTGACATCCCGGCTGCCCATAAACCGTCTTTCATCCACCAGATCTCTCACAATCTCTGCAGCCTTCGTCCTCTCACTTGCTTTTATAAAATTACTTCCAGCAGACGCTGCCTCACATGCTGCACTTTGCGATACTGCACAGTCATGTATATAAAATAAACCAAAAACAAGCGTTGCCAGTATAAAAAACATCACCGAAAATAGAACTGCAGCTTCAACGGTGTAACTTCCCTTCAAATATTTATGTCCCATATTACCCTCCCATGTCCTGTCATTATAATGCCACTGCTGCAATTAAAACTCCTAAAAATAAATACGGTACAAAGGCTATTTCATATTTACGGCTTTTCTTCTTTCCTACAAACAAAACCATTGCACGGATCCCTGAAAAAAGAAATGCAAGAAATAAAACCTCTATACAGGAACTGAACCCTAAAGCCAATCCACAGATTATAATCAAAAGACTATCTCCATATCCAAATGCTTCTTTGCTGAAATACGAAATCAAAAAGCATACACACCCGGGAACTACACTGAAAAAACTTTCCAGGAACATTCCGCCTAAATCTACTGCGCCATTCATCGCCCCGTGTATCCATACATGAATGAACTTTCCGCCAAAGACCAATCCACCGTATAATAATATATTTTTAATGTATATTCTCCGATACCGAATATCCGTATAAGAACAAATTCCGAGCATCACCAGGCTCAATATTTTAAAATACATGATTCCTCTTTCTTTTATTCTGAACCATTCTCCCATTTCCCTTGTTTATCCGGTACCACATTTAGAACAGGCTCTTTTACTTCCTAAATCTGTTTTTCGCACCTGACGAACGGTTCTTTTCAGGCCGCTGCATGAAAGAGAACTGTGGTATTTATCCCCTTCCTTCGTAATATACACACGTCCCCCCTCTGTCAAACCACCGCATTTTTCACAGCTATGATAAATTCCACCGTTATTATTGCGCAGCATTCCAAGTGTGCTGGAATCCACCTCCCGAATGGACAGTTTCAAATGCGTACACTCCGGATCTTCGTGATAAACACTCCCTGTTTCTGTCATATACACATATTGCTCCTCTGTTTCTTTATCCTCTTCTTTTTTCTCCCCGTATTCCGTTGGTGTCCTTCCGGTCCAGGCTCTTACTCTGGCGCGCTGTATAAAAAAATTACCCGGCAGCTTTACAATCGTCAAAGGTGAACGTATCTGATACGTCATGACCAGATCAATTGTTTCATCCTCCTGTAAAAAAGACGATAGAGCCAAATTTGTATTTTTCACAGCCGATGCATCACCTGACTGTGAAAGAACTTTTCCATGTGCATACGCAGCAGATAACGCTCCTGCTGCAAACTCTGAAACCCCGTCCGTATCTCCGCCATATCTGGACACATAAGCTGACGCAGCAATTATCTTACCTGTCTCAGCCAGAGAATTTCCAAATCTTACTGCTGTTCCCATCACATTACCAAACTGCATAATACTGATCATTACAAACAGAAAAAAGGGAAATACCATGGCAGCTTCCACGGTAAGCGTCCCAGGAAGCGAAGCAAAAAAGAATGCACCTGCACTCTGTCTTAATTTTTCAAGATAACGTAAACAAAGGGGAGAGACTTTTTCCTTTCTGATTATAGTTTTTATTGAATATATACATATTTTGAACTGAACTGACATAAAATTCTGTTTATTTCTATCAAACCGCATACCAGAATACAAATGCATTCTTTTTCACCTCACTTCCTAAGTATTTTTTAATACGCAATACTTCCTTTTTGCTCAAATTCTGTCCTTTGTCCGGACACTCCCAGCACTGCTTCCGGAAGTCCCAAAAATACGGGACAGCAATTCCACATGGTATTTGTTTCAACTGCAACAATGCAATTCTCTGCTTTAAATTGCGGACTTTGCTCCGTAGCCCGGAGCTCTGCCTGAATCATATCCAATGCACGCATTTTCTGTGATGAGACAGAACCCATATGCAGAAGAATCCGCAAATATTCCTGATAGTCCAACCCTTTGCCTTTATCCCTGGCCCCTTCCTTAAGAATTTCCGTAATGCGGCCCAGATTTTCAATTGTAAGCGCCCATGTAGAGACATCCTTAAAAACAGGAACTTTGCCTCCATCAAGCAAAATCCTCACATCAATGAGGCTTTCCCCATATGCCCACGCCAACAGCAGAGCATGCTTTGTCGCCGCAGTAAGTGCCGGTATTCCCAGAAATCCGGTCAATGTAATTGCCAGCCCTTCTGTTTTCACGCTCATGTCCTGATTCTGAAGCCCATAAAGGTAATTCATTCCTTCCCGAATCAGAAGAAGCCGGTTTACAACGTATTTCAGATTTTTTTTATCTGTGTTTTTTCCGCCTAATAGATATTCTAACTGATAGTCCAGCCCTTCCCCTTCTCCTTCACTCAGGTAGTCTGGAAAATGTATCATGAGATATTCCCTGAATAACACATCAGCGATTAATCCGCTGTGCTCTTTCTCCAACTTCAAAGTTCCCTTTCTGTTTCTGTTTTTAGAAGGAAGATTGTTGATATTTATCTTTTTTTCCGAGATTTCTTTATCCCATGTCACGATTTCCAGCGTACTTTTCTTCCGAAGTTTTGCAATTTCTTTCAGAGGATTATTCTTCGGTTCTTCCGGTACCGGTACTACTTCTGTCCCATTCTCTTTTGCCTCCTGTGCCTCTGACTCCATTGTGTCGAGCCTTTCCTGTTTTTTATCTTCCAGCTGCAGAATCTGGTCGTCGCTGTTTTTCTGACTCTTCTCATATTTTTCCTGCCAGTTTTCAATCTCTTTTGTATCCTTTGTATACTCCAACAATTTATCTACTGCGATCATTGCCGCATTTGCTTTCATATACGAAACGGCCTGCTGATAAAAAGGTTCTCCCTTTTCATCCGTTAAAAGTGCATATCCTGATACCTCACTGTCTGTCAGCTCCAGATGCCAGGGGTCAAAATGCCACGGGGAAAATACATCCTTTTTAGGGTCTGCATTATAAGAAATGTACTCCTCTAAACGCTGTTTTACTTTTTCGGTACGAAAGGCCCCTTCACCATAGGACCCATCCAGAGAAAATATACCGTATGATTCCAACAGCCCATTCTCATATTCTCCAAGAAGAGAAAAATTTCCCATGCCCATAATATTTGCCGCCTGTGCTTTTGCCCCCTGAACTCTGGCGGATTCCACCGTTGCACAGATCAGAGAAAGGAACAATATGCAAATTATGCTGAAAAATACTGTTATCGATCCTTTGAATCCTTTTCTGCCCATGCGTTCTCCTTAGATGTTGTTACTCTGACTTATTATTTTACTGAAAATATTTGCAACAAGACTTGTCAACTGATTCTTAAAAATTAAAACAAGAGAGATGAGGACAACCAGAATCAGGATAATCTCCACTACCCCAACTCCATCCTCTTCCTTCAGAAATGACTTCAGATGATACATACCCTTCTCCTTTCATAAAAAATCTCCGTCTAATTGTTATCAGAAAGACAGGAACGCCGGAACCATAAGAACAACAAGTACAACTGCAAGCATCAAAACCATGGGAAGTAAAAGCTTGGTTCCTGCCTGCTCGCCGATTTTCCGCGCATGATTCCTACGGTCATTCAAAGAAGCTGCTGCCTCTGTCTCCAAAAGATCTGCCAGACCTTTTGCTCCTTTTTTTACATTCTGCGACAAAACACATCCAAGCCGAATGTATTCCGGTAATTGGCATCGCTTTCCGAACCGTTCATATGCCTGAGCCTCCGACACCCCTCTTTGCATTTCATAGCAGGCGCTTGTTACCTCCTCGTACACATATCTGACTGTTTTTCTCCGGGTTTGCTTCTTTTCAGAGTCCTCCTTTTTCTGCCTCTGATATTCCCCGGAAATTCTGAAAAACACCCCCCTGATACTGAGTCCTGCTCCCAGGAGCATGGTCATTTTCCACATCAGATCCGGATAATCAAGCATAAGCTGTGTTTTCCTTGCCTCTGCCCTCCTGTGTACCGCACTGTCCATTTCCAGATAAATGCATACTGCTGTTATCAGTGTTAAAACAAGCATTGCCGGAAGAGGATTTTCTGCCCGATGACTCCAAAGCAGATTTTTTCCTTCCACGTATTCAGGCAGCTTTATTGACGTTTCGTGACTGCTCCTGGCATCCGCGCGTTCAACCTCCTCTTTCAGAGCCCGGTCAAAACGTTCCTCTGGCGGGAGATCAGGCGGAAAACCTTTGCGTATGATTTATATACTGCCTCTCTGCCACCGCATGTAAGCGTTGCCTGTATCTCTACCAGAACGCCGCACTCATCCGTCACTTCTTTCAGGCTGCCATCCTCACCAATGATTCCATAGGGAATCGTCAGCCAGCTTATTCTTACAGCCCCGTTTTCGCTCTCTGTCGGAAAATTCAGATTGTTTCGAACCTCGTCCAGAGAACTGTTTTCTCCCGGAAGAACCTGATCCAGATTCTGCAATGCCTGATCAAGCAGCTTTTGTTTTTCCTGATCTGTATACTTTCTCTCCTGAACAGTAATTTCAAGCTCCCTTGCTGTTTGTTCGCCCTCCACCTGTACCCTCAATGCTTCTCTCCGGTCCCCTTCTCCATAACCTGGACGGCTCAAAAGCTGTGCCACTTCCTCTTCCGGAACTGTCATATGGACAATCCATCCCAAAAGGGAAAGCAAAAGACCAGCAAAGATAACTGCAAGCAGAACAGAAATCTTTCGGATATAATAATTTCTGACCGCTGCTTTTCCCTCCGCTGACAAAGCAACCAGCTCCTGATGTATCCCCTCTTTCCCCTTTCCCGGCTGATCTAACTTCATAATATCAACCAGAAACACACCCATTTTCTTAAATATCTGCCTCATGCCTTAAACCTCAATTTGAACAATGTTTCTTCCCCAGAAATATGCCAGAACATATACCAGAAAGCAAAGAACCATGATCGTAACTCCGGTCAGATTGCCATACATGACTCCCAGAAAGTCCGGAGATGTAAACTTTACATAAGCCAAAATAAACAAAGGTATCATGCTCATCACATTCTGTTCCATAACTTTCCCGGCCAGAGATGTCTCAATCTCATGCAAAGTCTCCTGTTTTT
>CAOJHI010000031.1 GCA_948436005.1 uncultured Lachnospiraceae bacterium | reverse complement strand
ACGCTCGTCCGATCTCTGACCTTCACGGAAATGCCGACCGGTATCCTTTGCTGCTACAGCGGAGAAGTACTGATGAAACTCGGACTTGACCAGTACATCATCGGCACAAGCACAAACAACAAGGGCCGGATTTCACCGATTGAAGGCGTTGCTGAACTTTTTGAAGGAATTCCGGAAATCGAACGTTCCCACGAAAATGCAGTTGCCTCCGGCGCAGACCTGATCGTCGGAGAAGTCAGCGCATTCCAGGAGGATCGCTGGGGAACGTACGAGATGCTTGAGGAAAAGGGAATTACCTCTTACGTGCTGACCGGTACGATCGTGGAAGACGAGACAATGGACAGCATTTATCAGGATATCGAGAATATGGGGAAAATCTTCAAGGTAGAGGAGCGCGCTGATGAGCTGATTCTTGAGACAAAAGAACAGATTGCTGCAATTGAAGCCTCTGTAGCTGATATTAAGGAAGAAGAAAAAATAACCGCCTTTGTTATGGACAGCGTGAGCGGTAATGAAGTTTATACCACTTCCGCGGGCCTGGAAAGCAATCTGATCGAACTGGCCGGCGGCATCAATGCCACAAAGGGAATGGCTGATTCCAGATGGTTCACAACAAGTGTGGAGACCATCGTTGCCACAAATCCGGACGTTATGATCTTCAACGACTATGGCAATGAGGAAATGCTGCAGGAAAGCCTTGATTTTATCAATAATAACGAAGCGCTTGCCGACGTGCCGGCAGTCGCAAATCAGAATTATATCATTATTCCACTCGCTTATGCGATGCATGATTTAAGCGCAGTAAAAGCATGTGAGATTTTCGCAGAAGCATTCTACCCGGAACGCTTCCAATAAGCATGGCCCTGTGATCAAACACCATTTTCATACGCACTGCCCAATGAAACACTATTTACTTAAGGAGACAATATGAAGGGGAAGCATATTCGCAGCGGTCTGCTGTTTCCGGTTCTGACTGCATTTTTGATCTTTTCCATCCTGTATGTGGTATCTATCGGTACCACCCCGATAGACATCAAAACAGTCTATCGGGTCATGGCAGATCAGATCTTTTTCAGTGGAGCACAGACGGATGCCGGTGTATGGGATAAATCAATCTACCAGATTATCTGGAATATCAGGCTGCCCAGAGTTCTTTTCGGGGTATGCTGCGGCGCCGGTCTATCTATCTGCGGCGCAGCCATGCAGGCCCTTGTCCTGAACCCTGTCGCAGAGCCCTATATTTTAGGCGTATCTTCCGGTGCATCGGCCGGAGCTGCTCTGGCGCTTCTGACGCCGCTCCCCTTTTTCAGCGGACAATACCGCACCACTGCCTTTGCCCTGCTTGGTGCACTTCTTGCCTTTTTCTGCGTCTATCGCATGGCAAAAGCCGGTGGCGGCGGTAAAATACAGCCGGTTGCCCTCCTGCTCTCCGGCACAGCCGTAAATGCCGTGATGAGCGCTGTTACCAGTTTTTTGATCTTTATGGCCAAAAGTCCTGAGAGCATTTCTGCTGTCTATAACTGGCAAATGGGAAGCCTTGCCTCCGCCCAGTGGAGCAGCCTCCGGATTCCGGCTCTCGGCACCGCTTTGGGCTGCATCGTCTTTTTCTGCCAAAGCGGCAATTTTAATCTTATCATGATGGGAGACGAGGATGCTGCTGCCATGGGACTGCATGTAAAACGCTTTCGTAGTATGATGTTCATCATCTGCGCCATCATCGTAGCGTCCCTCGTCTCTGTCACCGGTATTATTGGATTTGTAGGCCTTATGGTCCCCCACATGGTTCGTCTGCTCTCAGGGACAAGCAGTAACAGAATCATTCTGCCTCTGAGCGCACTGTTCGGCGCTTCTTATCTGATCTGGGCCGATGCCGCTGCGCGCAGCCTGTTTGGCCCTGCCGAACTCCCGCTTGGCATCATTACCGCATTTGTTGGAGCTCCGTTTTTCTTTTATCTGATGATACGAAAGAATCGAGGTGGCGCATGACCACAGCAATAGAATTTCAGAATATACAGACCGGCTATGAAAAAAAAGAAATCCTGCACAACGTGAGCGTGCAGGCAGAGCAGGGAAAAATCACCGGAATTGTCGGACCAAACGGCTCCGGAAAGTCGACACTGGTTAAAACAGTATTCGGGATTGTGCCCTACAAATCCGGCTCTATTTTTCTGGACGGAAAAAATCTGCAATCTTTCAGCCGAAAGGATGTTGCAAGGAAGTTAGGATATGTCGGACAGGATACCTCTGTGGTTTTTGACTTTTCTGTGGAGGATATTATTGGCATGGCTCTTTACCACCAAAAAAAGACAGATCTCCCGTCAAAAGAGCGGATTCGTCTCGCCATGGAAGAACTGAATATCCTGGAATTTTCCGGGCGCGGCATTCAGACACTCTCTGGTGGGGAACGAAAGCTGGTTTTTCTGGCCCGTGCTGTAGCACAGGGCGCAGATACCATCATACTGGATGAACCGACCAACCACCTTGATATCTACCACCAGCTTTTTCTGTTAAACTATCTGAAGCGAAGCGGTAAGACCATTCTCCTTGTTATCCACGACCTCCGTCTTGCCGCCCACTACTGCGATCACCTTTTCCTGATGCAGGACGGCCGCGTTGCCTCCAGCGGAACCCCCGAGCACGTACTGACTCCCCAAAATGTCAAGCAGGTATTCGGAATCTCCGGAAAAATCAGTTATTTGCCGGATGGTACCAGAGATTTTTGCATGGACTTCCAGTGAAGTCCATGCCCATGTACCGCATAAAACAGAGCTCTGTTTCTTTTCAGAAATATTTTACCATGCACAGCTCACTCTCATACGTCCCGTCTTTTAAGTGAAATCCATTTTTCAGCTCCCCCCAGGTCTCAAAGCCCACGCTCTGATAGAGCTTCAGCCCTTTTTCATTCGTTTTCAGCAAACTCAGCTCCACCTGCGTAAATCCCATTGCCTCCGCCATCTCAAGGCATGCTTCCGTAAGCACTCTTCCAAGCCCAAGGCCCCACCAGGGCTGTAATACCGCAATTCCAAAGTCAGCGCGGTGGCGCAGCTTCATACGCTCACTAAACGGACTGATACTCGCATTCCCCGCAAGCTCTCCGTCCACAAAAGCCGAAATCTGGATACTGTTTTTGCTTTCTGCACACTGTTCCAGGAAATCTGCCTCATATTCCAAAGTTTCTGTAATCTCCTCCGGATAGCGCCCCACAAACACCGTTTCCTCTGACATCCTGCGGATATACGAGAGCATTGCCTTTGCATCACCTCTTCGCGGAGTACGCAAAACAGCAGTTTCTCCATTCTTCATTCTAAATTCCCGTTCTTCATACAACATGGCTGCAATCTCCATTTTTCTATAATCTATATACCAGTTCAATGCATAGCTTTTCTTCCACGCACAAAGCTGCCGCTTTCCTCTCTTTAAAAGCCAGCGGCAGCCCACCTGTTCTTTATTTCAGATTCTCCGGATTCAGACAATCAAGCTCCGGAAGCACAAATCTTCCGTCTTTTCGAATCAGTACGCCGTCAAACCACATCTCCCCGCCGCCATATTCCGGCATCTGACAGCAAATCAAATCCCAGTGCTGCGCTGAATGATTGCCGTTCTCGTTGCGCTCATACGCATTGCCCGGCGTAAAGTGGAAGCTTCCCACCATCTTCTCATCAAACAGAATATCGCAGATCGGCCGTGTGACATACGGATTGCACCCGATTGCAAATTCGCCGACATAACGCGCACCCTCATCTGTATCAAAAATTTCGTCCATACGGTCCGGCAGATTCGAATCCGCTTTTACAACCTTTCCGTCTTTAAAAGTCAGTGTTACATCTGAATATACTGCTCCATTATACGGGGACGGAATATTGTAATGAATCACTCCGTTTACGGAATTTTTCACCGGCGCTGTTGAGACCTCGCCGTCCGGGATGTTGCATTGTCCGTGCCATGGATACACGCCAATTCCCTTAATTGAAAAATGAAGATCCGTCCCTGGTCCGATAATGTCAACCTTGTCAGTACGCTCCATCAGCTTTACGAGCGGCCGCATGGCCCTTTCCATTTTATCGTAGTCCACCAGACATGCCTTGAAATAATAATCCTCAAACTCCGCTGTGGACATGCCTGCAAGCTGTGCCATCGCGCTGTTCGGATAACGCAGCACAGACCATTTCGTATGGTTGCAGCGCTCAGACAGATGCAGCGGCCCCCAGTAATTTCGCTTATAGACATCAATCTGGGAAATCGGATAATTGTCCCACTCATGAATATTCAGGCTTGCACGCACATCAATGTACGCATCCATATTTTTCATACGTTCCAGCTGATACGATGTCACGTCAGCCATATGTGCGTCATTTGCTCCCGCAATCACAGCTCCCATCAGCTGTTCATCAAACTGGTGTACATAGGGCTGGCCGCCTGCCAGATACGCCTCTTCAATCAAAGCCCGCACCAGCGGCACAGCATCCGGATCACCGTGAAGCTCAATCAGTATTTTCTCACCCTTTTGCAGATATACGGCCTTATTGATCAAAAACTGCGCATATCTGCGGATTCTGCTATCTTCCATATTTTTTCCTCTCATCGTTTAAAAAAAGGCCGTCACATTAAGGATCAATGGCACCGGACATGGTATTTTCAAAAAATATCCACATCTTACTGGTATCTCCCTAATGCGACAGCCCTTCTCCATTATGCTATATCGTTCACTTTCTGCAAAATCTGAGTCATACAGCACAAGATTCTACAGCAGATTCTCCGGATTCAGACAATCAAGCTCCGGCAGAACAAAACGGCCATCCTTGCGGATCAGCACATCGTCAAAATAAATTTCTCCTCCGCCCGCTTCCGGTGTCTGCAGGGAAATAAGATCCCAGTGCTGTGCAGAACGGTTGCCATTATCCGCCACATCATATGCATTGCCTGGCGTAAAGTGAAAACTGCCTGCCATCTTCTCATCGAACAGAATATCGAGCATCGGAGATGTGATAATCGGATTCACACCAATTGCAAATTCACCCACATAACGTGCTCCTTCATCTGTATCAAAGATCAGATTCATCTTATCTGTCAGGTTGGAGGTAGCATTTACAACCTTTCCATCCTTAAATTCCAGTCTTACATCACGGAATACTTCTCCGCCGTACGGTGACGGGACATTATAATAGATAAATCCGTTTACAGAATCTTTTACCGGTGCTGTCAGGATCTCGCCATCCGGAACATTATTCTCTCCGGTTGTGCCGATTGCCGGAATTCCCTTGATTGAGAACGTCAGATCTGTCTTCGGACCTGTGATGCGTACCTTGTCCGTGCGTTCCATCAGTTCCACAAGCGGCTGCATGGCTCTGCCCATCTTCTCATAGTCTACAAGGCATGCATTGAAATAAAAGTTCTCGTATTGCTCCGTAGACATGCCTGCAAGCTGTGCCATCGCCTCATTCGGATAGCGGATTACTGTCCATTTTGTGTGATTGCAGCGCTCAGACAAATGAATCGGTCCCCAGTATTCCTTGTTATATACAGCCATTTTGTCCTTCGGCACATCGTTCCACTCATGGATATTTTTCGATGCACGGATGTCCACGTATGCATCCATATCCTGCATACGTTTCAGCTCATATGCTGCGATATTATGCATATGCTCTTCGGATGTTCCTTTTAAGATAGCACCCTCAAGCTCATAATCAAATTTCTGGAAAAAGGGGAAGCCCCCCAAAGCGTAGGCTTCCTCAATCATTGCTTTCGCCAGAGGAGCCGCCTTCGGATCCCCGTGAAGCTCGATTAAAATTTTTTCCCCTTTTTTCAGACCAACGGATTTCCCGATAATAAATCGCGCAAATTTACGAATTCTTGGATCTTCCATTGCTCTTAATCTCCTTCTTATTCAGCCCAGTGATAGTCGTACATAGAGTAAGATTTTGCATTATCACAAACGATGTCTGTGCTGTGCGGAATTGCAAATTTTACAGCGTACAGCGGAACAAACGGAACATCCTGCATAAATTTGTCAATCATCTGCTTAAAGATTTCCTTACGTGCTTCCGGATCAGACTCTCCACGTGACTGCTGAACAAGCGCATCCATTTCCGGATCATTGTAGAAGCTGTAGTTGGAGCTTCCTGCATTCTCTGAATACAGCGCACCAGCCAGAACCTCATCCAGGTCATATGTCTGTCCTACCCATGAAAGCGGAAGAATCTCAACGCCGCCTGCTCTCATTTCCTCCAGGAATGCTGCACGCTCCATCGGTTCAACGGTTGCATTCAGGCCCATATTTACAAGTACATTCTGAAGCCATACGCCAAGTGTTGCATACGGTTCTGTATTGTAAGATTTAACAGTAACACTTGCACCTTCCATACCGCACTCTGCCACCAGCTCTTTTGCCCTATCCAGGTCATAGCTGTAAGCATACTCGGAATCATAATCCGGATTACCGGACATCTCATTTCCGATGTCGCCTGGATAGCTGATCAGCACGCCCATGCCGTCTGCCGCAACTGCCAGAGCCTCTTCCGGATTAATTGCACATGCAACTGCCAGTCTCATCTTCGGATCAGAGAAGATACCGTCCGGTGTATACATATAAACACCCTCGTTACGTCCGCTGACATACTCTTCTACTGCGATATTGTCTGAGCTTGTCAGTGTATTGTATGCGGTTCCTGTAATCGGATTGAACCATACATCCATATCCCCTGTCTGCAGTGCAACAACTGCTGCATTGGTATCCTGCATCTCATGGAAAACAACTTCCTTGATGTCTGCCTCGCCTGCATAGTAATTCGGATTTGCCTCAAAGGTCATCGCAACGTCCGGTCTCCAGTCTGTCAGAATGTACGGACCGCAGGAAAGTGTCTTGTCAACTGTTGTTCCGTACTCTGCGCCCCACTGCTCATTGCCGTGAGCCGGCATGATGGAACCATACATATCAGTAGCCAAGTTGGACAGGAACACAACGTCCGGCCGTGTCAGTTTCATGACAACCGTATAATCGTCTACTGCTTCCACTGTATCCAGATCTGCCACTACTACAGAGAAACCAGGTGCTTCTTCTTTCAGCATCTTCATAGTAAACACAACGTCCTCTGCTGTAAACGGTTCCCCGTCAGACCACTGAATATCCTGTCTTAAATGGAACGTAAGCTCTGTAGAATCCTCGTTTACTTCCCAGCTCTCTGCCATTCTCGGCTCATACTCACCGTCACTGTTCTTGTGAATCAGTGTATCAGAAATCTGTGAATATGCGATAGACTCCGGAACACCCGGGGAGTGAAGTCTCTGAATCAGTCCGTCCGGAATTGCCGGGTACGCGATGTTGATCGGTCTGTCCCCTGCCGCAGATACATTTACTGTCATACCTGTTGCCATCATCGCACATGTGAGTGCTGCCGCAACTGCTCTTTTCATTGATGTATTCATATATTTTCCTCCTTTTAATCTGTTATCGCTCCGGCACTGCTTGTACAGGGCGGAAGCGTAACCTTTTTATTTGTATAAAACGCATGCAACCTCGTGAGCGTTCTCTACCTTTTTCAGCGGTACATCAGCCTGCGTGCACTGCGGACAGCAATGCTTGCAGCGTGATGCAAACCGGCATCCCGGCGCAGGATTGATCGGATCCGATACCTCGCCGCGGATAATCTCTTTGTTCATTTTTTCGCCAATTACCGGCTGCGGAATCGCGGCCAGAAGCGCTTTCGTATACGGATGCAGCGGATTCCGGAACAGCTCAGCTGCCGGCGCTTTTTCCACACACTGACCAAGATACATAACCATGATCTCATCCGACATATGGCGGACCACAGACAGGTCATGTGTAATAAACATGTACGTAAGCCCCATCTCTTCCTGCATATCCATCAGCAGGTTAATGATCTGAGCCTGAATCGAAACATCAAGCGCAGATACCGGTTCATCACAGACAATGAATTCCGGATTGAGCGCAAGTGCACGGGCAATTCCCACTCGCTGTCTGCGCCCTCCGTCCATCTCGTGCGGATATGCATTGATGAAACGCTGATCGAGTCCGACCTTTTCCATCAGATAGGATACGTGATCTACCAGCTCGCCTTTTGATTTATGTACTTTATTCGAAATCAAAGGCTCTGCAATAAGCTGAAATACCGACATACGCGGGTCAAGGCTCGAATACGGGTCCTGAAAAATAATCTGCATCTTGCTGCGGTAAGCTTTCCGGCGGGATGCGCTCAGTTTCAGCAGATCCTCTCCTTCAAACCAAATCTCACCGGATGTCGCATTGTTCAGGCCAATCATGGTACGGCCAAGCGTTGATTTTCCGCAGCCGCTCTCCCCTACCACACCGAGTGTCCGGCCTTTTTCAATGGAGAGATTCACACCATCCACTGCGTGGAGGTATTCTGTTTTGGACAGCTTAAAATACTTTTTCAGATCAACTGTTTTAATCAGCTCTGCCATCGTTCTCTCCTTTCCGCATCAGATTGCATTTGATTTTATGCGTACCATTCTCGTACTGATAAATTTCTCCGGATTTGCAGCGCTCCATACACTCCTGGCAACGGGGATGGAAGCGGCAGCCCTCCGGCAGATTCGCCGGGTCCGGCATCAGGCCGTCGATCGGTTTCAGTCTCCGGCTCTCACCGGTAAGGCTCGGAATTGCATTAAACAGCCCAATGGTATACGGATGATGTGGCCGCTTTGGATCAAAAATCTCTTCCAGCATACCGTACTCAACGATCTCTCCGGCATACATGACTGCTACTTTGTCACAGGTCTGGGCAACCACACCAAGATCATGCGTGATCATAATCATAGAAGTCGATAACTTCTGTTTCAGCTCATCCATCAAATTCAGGACCTGCGCCTGAATCGTCACGTCAAGCGCCGTCGTCGGCTCATCCGCAATCAGCAGAAGCGGTTCACAGGCCAGTGCAATCGCAATGACAATTCTCTGCTTCATACCGCCTGAAAATTCATGCGGATAATTTATTTTTCTTCTTGCAGGAATTCCTACCAGTTCAAGCAGTTCATCCACGCGCGGTTCCAGTTCTTTTTGTGTCTTGTTGCTGTTATGGATGGCAAGTGACTCATAAATCTGCTCGCCCACTGTCATCAGCGGATTCAGGGCCGTCATCGGGTCCTGGAAAATCATCGAAATACATGCACCCCGAATCAGACGCATCTCTGCTTTATTTTTTGTCAGCAGTTCATCTCCGCGGTAGCGGATGCTTCCGCTTTTCACTTCACCGGTACGCTCCGGAAGAAGCTGCATGATTGCAAGTGCAGTTGTCGTCTTTCCGGCTCCGGTCTCGCCTACCAGGCCAATTGTTTCTTTTTTATTGATACTGAAGCTCACGCCGTTTACCGCATGCACAACACCGGCATCCGTATTGTATACTGCTGTGAGATTCTCCACTTCCAGAATTTTTTCTGTATTTTCTATCATATTTTCTGTCGTATGATCCATCTTTATCACCTCAGTCTTTCAGTTTCGGGTCGAGTGCATCCCGAAGTCCGTCTCCCATCAGGTTCAGGGCCAGGGCTGTCAGCCCGATTGCGATTCCCGGGAACACAACGATATACGGATACATCGTCATAAACTGTTTTCCTTCGTTAAGCATTGCGCCCCACTCCGGTGTCGGCGGCTGAATACCCATACCAAGGAAGCTGATACCTGCTGCATTCAGAATCATGGTGCCGACTGCCATGGTTGCCTGCACGATAATCGGTCCGATTGCATTCGGAATAACATGCTTCACAATAATTTTCAGATTCGATGTCCCGCACGCACGCGCTGCCTCGATATAGTCCTGTCCCACAACAGAGAGGATCGCTGCACGCACAATACGTACATACTGAGGAATATTTGCAATCATCATAGCCAGCAATACGTTGATCAGACTGTTGCCAAGCGCTGTTACAAGTGAAAGCACCAGCAGCATCAGCGGAATACTCATGATGGTATCCATGATTCGCCCGATCACGGAGTCAATTTTTCCGCCATAAAATCCCGCGATGGAACCAAGAAGGCCGCCGACTGTAATGCCGATCGCCACTGCACCAATACCAACCAGCAGTGAATTTCTTGAACCATGAATAATTCTTGCAAAAATATCACGGCCAAAATTGTCTGTACCAAACCAGTGCGCTGCACTCGGAGACTGCAGACGGTCCATGATATTCTGTGTCAGTGCTGAATCATAGGAGACAATTACGTCCGCCAGAAGCACGACCAGCATAATCAGAGAAAACACGATCAGACCGAACACTGCTGTCTTATTCTTCAGGAACCGGCGCCAGATATCGCCGGCCTGGCTTTTTTTCTTTACTTTTAACTTTACTGTATTCTCACCCATGTCTTTTTCCTCCGCTATTTTCTCTCATATCTCGACTTGATACGCGGATCAATGTATGCGTACAGCACATCCACAACCAGCATCAGGATGGCAAAGAACGACGCCAGCATAACCGTCGCTCCCGTAACAATGGGAACATCCTTGGTACGGATTGCTTCAATAATCAGAGAACCAACGCCCGGAAGCGTAAATACTGTCTCAATCGTAACAGTACCGCCCAGCAGGCCGCCGAAGTTGATACCAAGAATCGTAACAACCGGAAGCAGCGCATTGCGCAGAGCGTGCTGCATAATAATCTTACTCTCCCGCTGTCCCTTTGCCCTTGCCGTGCGGATATAATCCATACGGATGACTTCCAGCATTGACGTACGTGTCATACGCATCTGGGATGCCATAAACGGACATGCCGTTGTAATCCACGGCAGTATGTAATGCTTCAGATCTCCGCCTCCGAACGATGGAAGCCAGCCAAGGTACAGGGAAAACAGCAGAATCAGCATCATACCGATCCAGAAACCCGGAAACGAAGCAAGCGCCATCGCAATCGCCGTTGCGGAAAAATCCAGAAAGCTGTATTGCTTCACCGCTGATAAAATCCCGACAAGGATACCGATCACGGTTCCAATCAAAATTGCCCCGACTGCCAGTGTCACAGTTACCGGAAGCCTTGCAATAATCTCGCCCATAACGGGACGGCCTGATTTCCAGGAATTTCCCATATCGCCGCGCACCAGATCTGTCACGTAATTCACATAACGGACCGGAAGCGGCCGGTTGTAGCCAAGCTCATCATTTTTTGCATCAATCTCTTCCTGTGACGCCCGCTCTCCAAGAATCAGCGTACCGGGATCGCCCGGTGTCAGATCCATGATAAAATAAACGATAAAAATAACCGCCAGCAGGGTAGGAATGAGTGTCAGAAGTCGTTTTAATATGTATTTTGACATGTTTCATTTCCTCCAGTTTTCTCTTTTCCCAGTATTTCTGGTACTTTTTTGCATTAATCAGGCAAAGTGCCAGTTTAAAAAAAGGGACACCGGTTTTTAAAATCGGCGTCCCTGCCGTACAATCTTAATTTTCTTACTATAATCCGTCTTTCTGAAGCTCTTCTGTGATTATTCTGCCGGAATCACCTGAAGCTCTTTCGTGTAGTGGTTCAGCAGCTCCGCGCCGTCCTCTGTGACCAGAACGAGATCCTCAATCCGCACACCCACATCATCCGGCAGATATGCCCCCGGCTCGATGGAAAAAATCATCCCCGGCTCAGCAACAAACGGGCTGGATGGCGATACATCTCCCTTTTCGTGTACCTCCCGTCCGATAAAATGTCCCAGACGGTGTGTAAAATACGGACCATAACCGGCTTCCGTAAGCACCTGCCTCGCAATCCCGTCAATATCCTTAAGCGGTACCCCTGGTCTGATGGCTGCCTCCGCAGCAAGCTGCGCGGCAAGCACACTCTCATACACATGCCTGTGCGCATCACTCACTTCCCCAAAAAAGAACGTCCGCGTCATATCAGAACAGTAACTTTCATATGTACATCCGACATCCAGAAGGATGCAGTCACCCTTTTTGAGAACCGTATCATCCGGCTCATGATGGCCGCACGCTGCATTGCCGCCAAAAGCCACCGAAGGGCTGAACGAAAAATCCTTTCCCCCAAGCCTTTGATAAATCTCCAGCAGCTGTCCCGCAATCTGCTTTTCCGTCACACCCGGGCGAATCAGCTCTTTAAACTCAGACATCGCCTGATCATTAATCTCAGATGCCCGGCGCATCAGCGCTTTTTCTTCGTCATCTTTGTGCGCCCGCACCGTATCCAGACAATCCGATGCTGTACGGTATCCTGACGCTGCATTCAAATCCATCAGGCGCAGTAAAAACTTCGCCTTCATGCCTTCATCCACGCCCAGCACTTTGTCGTGCTCCACGCAGGAAGCAAGCAATTCTGCGCCGTCTTGTCCATCCTCATACCAGAGAATCTCAATACCTGAGACCTCGCTGATCGTAAAAAGACGGTTCGCAATCAGCCGATGGCTTCCGTTCTCATTCAGATACAGAGCCCAGAACCGCTCATACGGCTCCTCATAATGTCCTGCCAGGTAACAAATGGAATGCGGGTTGGTAATCACGAGCTGCCCGATTCCCACTTTTTTCATCTCTGCCAGAACTCTTTGCAGTCTTCCATTATTCATTTCTGTCGCTTCCTTTTTATTGAATCTTTCGGATTAGCATACTATAATTTCTGTTTTTTTTCAAGTACAAATTCTTCCATCTTACAATTTGTCTCATAATTCCTGAAAAATTCTGCCAAACTTTTGAGTGTTTTCAACAATACCTCGATTTCATCCTCCCGCAGGCTCCTGATCACCGCTTCTGTCATCTTATGATGATATTCCTGATGATGCAGAAATGCCCGTTCTCCCTTTTGTGTCAGGCGGATATTGACGACCCTGCGGTCGCTTTCACTGCGCTCCCTCATCACATAGTTTTTCTTTACCAGGCTGTCCATCGCAGTTGTCAGAGAACCGACTGTGATATCCAGCTTTTTGGCGATCGCCGACATACGGTTGCCAGCCCCCATGCCGACGGCCTCTATGATATGCATATCATTGTTGCTGATATCTTTAAATTCTTCTGTAATGATTGCTTCTCCCTCTTTTTTCCAGATTTCATTAAAAAGATTTACAAGAACATCATTAATTACTTCATATGTCTGCAAGGTTCGTCTCTCCCTCTTTTGTCTTTACTGACAGTATAACCGCTCCTGGCTCCCGGAAGCAATCTTTTCTTTTTCATAATCTGCAGTTTTTCTACATTTCCCGAAACCGCTCATACCTTCGTGCTGTGAGCTTTTCTTTACTCATCGATTCATATCGATCTAAAAATTCATCTATCCTGTATTCCAGCTCACGGGTCAGCTCTTTAAAATTATTTATTGTGAAACGCTCCGGCTCCGGAACGATTCGCTCAATCATTCCCAGCTTTTTCAGATCGCCTGACGTCAGCTTCATAATGCCGGCAGCCTCTTTCGCGCGTTTGCTGTCTTTCCACAAAATTGCTGCAAATCCTTCCGGCGACAGAATCGAGTAAACCGCATTTTCGAGCATCCACACCTCATCAGCCACTGCCATGGCAAGCGCGCCGCCGCTTCCTCCCTCCCCAATCACAATCGAAAGAATCGGGACCTTCAAATCCGACATTTCAAACAGATTTCTTGCAATCGCCTCACCCTGACCGCGTTCCTCTGCCTCAAGGCCGCAAAAAGCGCCAGGCGTATCGACAAAACAGAAAACGGGACGGTTAAATTTCTCTGCCTGTTTCATCAGGCGCAGTGCTTTGCGGTACCCTTCCGGAGAAGGCATGCCAAAATTTCTCTTCACGTTTTCTTTGACGTCTCTCCCTTTTGCCTGCGCAATGACAGTAACCGGACGGCCGTGGAATTTTGCAATGCCTCCAATGACCGCTGTGTCATCCTTATAATACCGATCCCCATGCAGCTCTACAAAATCCGTAAAAAGACTGTCAATATAATCCCGGCCGACCGGCCGGTCCTTTTGCCTTGAAAGCTGCACACGTTCCCACGCAGTGATTTCTTTTGCGCTGTACTTTGTGATTTCCGTCTCAGCCCGCTCACAGGCCTGACGCTCCCCCGGTTCATGGAGCTTTAAGAGACCTGAAAGTACCTCCCGCTCCTCCTCGCGCCGTACAATCGCATCAAGGAAACCGTGCTCCAGCAAAAACTCCGAGCGCTGAAAGCCCTTTGGCAGTTTCTGCCCGATCGTCTGTTCAATCACGCGCGGCCCCGCAAACCCGATCAGTGCGTTCGGCTCCGCGAGAATCACATCCCCGAGCATGGCAAAGCTCGCCGTTACGCCGCCCGTGGTCGGGTCCGTAAGAACAGACAGGAAAAGCAGCCCTGCATCACTGTGACGCTTCAGGGCTGCGCTTGTTTTTGCCATCTGCATCAGCGAGACAATTCCTTCCTGCATTCTCGCCCCGCCGGAACAGGCGAACAGAATCACAGGAAGCCTTTTTTCCACAGCTCTCTCCACAGCTCTCGTAATTTTCTCACCAACTACCCTGCCCATACTTGCCATCAGGAAACGTCCGTCGCAAACGCCGATCACGGTCCTGCTGCCACATATTTCTGCTTCCCCTGTGATAACCGCTTCATCCAGTCCCGTTTTCTCCCGCAGTGTTTCCAGCTTTTCTTCATAGCCTTTATAATGCAGCGGATTGCCGGAAGCGAGTCCCTGATCCCACTCTTCAAAACTTCCTGCATCCACAATCATCTCAATTCTGCGATATGCGTCCATCCGGAAATATCCATGGCATTTCGGACAAATATAATAGCCGTTTTTCACTTCTTCCGAAAAAATCGCCGCTTTACAGATATTACACTTCTTCAGCAGCCCATCCGGCACCTCCGGCTTCTGATTCACCGTCTCGTGGGCTGAGGCGGATTTTTGTGGTTCACAGCTAGTTTTCTTAAACATTCCCTTTAATTTCATACTCTGTCTACCTCTTACCCGAGCATTTCAATAAATCCGATATCAAAATTTCCCTGCCGATATGATTCATTTCCTGTTATCTCATATAAATAATCAATATTCGTATCAATACCTTCTATAATTGTTTCTCCAAGCGCACTACGCAGCTTAGCAACTGCCTCCCCGCGCGTGTCTCCATGCACAATCAGTTTGGCAATCATCGGATCATAATACGGGGGTACCGTATAACCGCTGTAGATTGCAGCGTCAATCCGAATCCCCTGACCTCCCGGAAGATACAGATCTGTAATGGTTCCGGGACATGGACGGAACTTCTGTTTTGGATTTTCCGCATTGATTCTGCACTCAATCGCGTGGCCCTTCAGCCTGATATCCTCCTGAGCGTACGGCAATCTCAGCCCTGATGCAATCCTGATCTGTTCTTTAATCAGATCCAGTCCCGTTACCCACTCTGTTACCGGATGCTCCACCTGAATCCTGGTATTCATCTCCATAAAATAAAAGCTTCCGTTCTTCTCCAGCAAAAATTCAATTGTACCGGCTCCCGTATAGCTAACTGCCTTCGCCGCTTTCACTGCCGCCTCTCCCATTCTGGAGCGCAGTTCCGGAGAAATTGCCACACAAGGCGACTCTTCTATCATCTTCTGATGGTTCCTCTGAATAGAACAATCGCGTTCTCCGAGGTGTATCACATTTCCGTACCTGTCTGCAAGAATCTGAAATTCAATGTGCTTCGGGTGTTCCACAAAATGTTCCAGGTACATCGTGTTATCTGCAAACGATGCCCTGGCTTCCTTTTGTGCAGTCAGAAAGCAGCTCTCAAATTCCTCCTGCCCATATGCCACACGCATCCCTTTTCCGCCGCCGCCAAGCGCTGCCTTTATGATGACCGGATATCCGATTTCCTTGGCCAGAGCTGCAGCCTCCTTCGCATCATAGACCTCCTGGCTTCCCGGGACGACCGGAACGCCTGCTTCTGTCATGGTTCTTCTTGCCTCTGCCTTCTGTCCCATTTTCTGCATGACCTCTGCTCGCGGACCGATAAAGACAATGCCGCATGTTTCGCAGAGCTGTGCGAACCTGTAATTTTCTGACAGAAATCCAAATCCCGGATGGACTGCGTCTGCTCCGGTTATCATGGTGGCGCTGATGATACGCTCCATGCTCAGATAACTCTCAGCTGCCGGCGCCGGGCCGATGCAGACTGCCTCATCCGCAAGCTGCGTATGAAGCGCTTCTTTATCCGCTTCCGAATACACCGCGACAGTCTGAATTCCCATTTCCCGACATGCCCGGATAATGCGCACCGCAATCTCTCCCCGGTTCGCAACCAATACTTTTTTAACCATACCCTCACCTAACCGATCATAAACGTTAACTCTGCACTAACCACAGTCTTCCCGTCCACACTGGCCACAGCCTCTCCAATGCCAACCGGCCCCTTTTGCCTGATAATCCTCGTTTCCAGCCTCACCTTATCCCCGGGCCGGATCTTTCCTCTGAATTTACATTTCTGAATTCCACCAAAGTACGCAATTTTTCCTCTGTTTTCTTCCTGGCTCAGAATTGCAACCGCACCAACCTGCGCCAGCGCCTCTATGGTAAGCACGCCCGGCATCACCGGCTCCTGCGGAAAATGCCCCGCAAAAAAATCTTCCCGGTACGTCACACATTTATAACCAACCGCATATTCTCCAGCCTGATAATCCTCTATGTAATCCACCAGCAAAAACGGATGCCTGTGCGGAATAATCTCCTTGATCTGATTGATATCCAAACGATTCATACGTCCCTCCTGTATTTAACGGATCCGAAACAACGGCTGTCCGTATTCCACTGCCTCCCCGTTTCTCACAAATACCTGTTCCACCACACCGTCACAGTCACTTTCAATCTCATTCATCAGCTTCATGGCCTCAATAATCGCCAGCACCTGCCCTTTTTTCACACAATCCCCCACTGCCACAAACGCCTCCGCCTCCTCCGACGGCGCCGCATAAAAAGTCCCGACAAGCGGCGACACAATCACCCTTCCCCCATCCTGCATTCCAGACTCTTCCTGTGCCTTCTCCTGCATCTTCCGATTCTGATGCCCCGATTCTGATACAACCGCTCCCGCATCCAAAATACCGCTATCCTCTGTTATCCCAGGATTCGTTCCTGCCTTCCCCATCCGAATCCGAACACCCTTCTCTTCATATCTGAATTCTGTAAGCGCCGATTGCGACACCGCCTCAATCAACCGCAATAACTGCTCCAATTCCATACCATAGCCCCCTGCTTTCCATATTTTCTACAGCCAAACCAGCCCTCTATTCAAAACAACCTCTATTTTTTCACTGTATCGAGATACATTTGCCAAAGTCAGTCCCCAGATAAAATATACAAAATAAGGGGTGACTTGTTTGCCCGGAACCCCGTTTTTGTGTATTTTATCTGGGGACGTCCCCCCCCTCTCAAACCGTCCCCTCCATCATCCCACATACTCTTTTATCAGAATGGCCGCATTATGCCCCCCAAACCCGAGAGAATTGCTGAGCGCACACCGCACCTCTTTTTGCAGCGGAGCGCCCACAGTATAATTCAGGTCACACGCTTCGTCGACATGCATTGTCCCTACAGTCTGATGGATAAAGCTGTCCTCCATACTCTTTACACAAGTAATAAACTCTACGCCGCCTGCTGCCCCAAGCAGGTGTCCGATCAGTGATTTTGTCGAATTAACCGCCGTTTTTTCAGCCGCATCTCCAAGCGCAAGCCTGATTGCCTTCGTTTCGTACAGATCATTATGATGTGTACTCGTTCCGTGCGCATTGATATAATCAAGTTCTTCGGGAGCTACTTCTGCCTCCTTCATGGCAAGCTGCATTGCTCTGGCCGCGGCTTCCCCATCTTCTGCGGGAGAAGTGATATGGTATGCATCACATGTGGCCCCATATCCGGCCACTTCCGCATAAATCCTTGCGCCTCTTTGTCTTGCATGCTCCAGCTCCTCAAGCACCACCACACCGGCCCCTTCTCCCATGACAAAGCCATTCCTGTCTTTATCAAACGGAATGGATGCACGCAGCGGGTCCGCACTCGTCGTAAGCGCGGTCAGGCTTGCAAAGCCTGCAACTGAGGTCGGACAGATCGCACTCTCTGTTCCGCCTGCAAACATTACATCCGCATCACCGTACTGAATCGCGCGCAGTGCGTCTCCGATCGCGTGCGTTCCTGTTGCACATGCGGTTGTCACACTCGTACATTTTCCTTTACAGCCGAGCTGAATCGCA